>CAZVXJ010000415.1:0-2647 GCA_964631675.1 uncultured Alphaproteobacteria bacterium | reverse complement strand
ATCGTCACAATACAAGGTTGCTCCGGCCTCGCAATTGTTCTTTCGAACGTACAAGCCATCACTCCATGCTGCTTGCACGGTGGCTCTTACCAGAATAGAGTCGGGAGCTGTAAAGTGATACACGACATCCGGCGCAGTGCTTCCGCTGAAACGAACAGCGCTAGATTGATGCAAGGCAAACGTCGTTGATCCGCTGTCCGTGTAGGGCAAAGCAGGGATCACCGTTCCGGGACAAATGTCGTTCTGGAGGGGTGATTCCTGCAAGGTGAAGGTGTAGGGGCCCGCATAAGAGCCAAAATATCCATCCACGATGAAATAGTAGGTGCTGTCCCGCAAGGCCCAGAACGCGAACCGCAAGCTGTCCTGGATTGGCCAACAAGCAATAGGCACTCCGGTCGCGCAGTTACCCCTGCGAACTTGCATGGCACCCGGCCATGATGCAATGCAGGTGGCCCTGACAATAACGTAGTCCGGAGATGTAAAATTGTAAACCACGTCCGGCGCATTTCCGAAATTACAAACCCCGCTGAATTGATGAAGTGCAATTTGTGTTGATCCACTGTCCGTGTAGGGCAAGGCCGGGATCACCGTTCCGGGACAAAAGTCGATTTGGTGGGCGGGCGATTCCTGCAGGGTGAAGGTGTAGTTGAACAGAGGCAAATATTCATATCCACTCAAGATGAAGTAGTAGGTGATATCCGGTTCAGCCCAGAACACGATCCATGTGCCGTCAAAACTACATTCCCAATTAGCTCCTGTCTCGCAGTTGGTAATGCGAACTTGCAAGACACTATGTAACTCTGAAAGCACATTGGCCATGACCATGACCGAGTCCGCTGAAGTAAAAGAGTATACGACATCAGATGAGATTGAGGACTGACAGTTAAAATATTGCTGTGTTGCGCCCAATGAGGTTCCGTTGTCCGTATAGGGCAGGGCCGGGATCTCCGTTCCGGGACAGATGTCGCCGGCAACAGAAACATTGAATTGATAATTCGGTGCGTTTACAGCTGGAGCACCGGATTTCCCGATCTCAATATACGCGACCTGCCCTATCGTCATGCTGAGATCGTATTGCGGTTTTCCGTTCGCGCAACCACTATTGACGGTAGTCGAGTTTCCGGTGCAACAGCCGCCGGCGGTCCAGATTTTCATCAGATGATCACAGCAGCTATCGCTGCCGCACAGATCGAAGCGAAAGGTGCGGTTGTACGGTGCGGTGAATACATAGAAAAGATCGTTGACCGGTTCGCCTACGCAATCATCATTGGTACCCGATTGCAATAGTCCCCCATCCGTGTAGGGCAGCGTACCAACGGTAATAGCGTCGATACAAGTTGCACCAACGGGCGGCATCGAAAGATCGGACACGCTGAATTGATAAAGCGGCGCAACTCCCCACTCTCCACCGGATTTTCCGACTTCGACATAAACGGTTTGTCCAGAGGTCATGGCCAGATCGTATTGCGGGTAGCCGTCCCTTCAACCATTGTTGACGGTCACCGAGGCTCCAGCACAACAGGTGCCGCCCGTCCAGAGCCGCATCTGCTGTAAACAACAGCTATTCGAGCCGCACATGTCAAAGCGGAACGTACCTGCGTATGGCGCTGTGAAGACATAGAACAAATCATTAGAAGGCTCGCCCGGGCAATTGGGGTCGAAGCCAGAGTCAAGCTGCCCGTCATCTGTAAAGGGCAACGTACCCACCACTGCAGCGGTGCCGCAAGTCTGGCCGCCCAGAGCCCAAGCAATTCTCGAAGCGGCGATTAGTGCCAAACACAGGTAAAACACGAGTTTCATTCGTTCTCCGACCGGATTTCGCCAGACGACATAACTTGTCAAAGTTCAATATAGCCTCGATCGTGCCTGTTGTCAAGACTAGAAAGCACGCAGCAAAATGAACCTGGGAAACGCGGCTCGTAACAGGCATAGCGGATCGCCTCATAGCTGGAACCCATGCATTGTATTTGTCTCCCGTAAGCCCGCCGACAGAGCTTGACAGCACTGACAAAAAAACCACGCGCCGGTTACATCTCGAAGGACGACGGCGCGCGGGAATTGGGCTACAGTCAGAGTTTCCGCAGCGGGGGAATCTGAAACGCTATTTTTTTTCCTCGGGCCACGACTGTCCCTCAGCCTGTCCGGCGGCGGGCGTGGAGAAATGTGCCTGAGAAATCAACCACTTGTCTCCGGACTTCCTGAACACGGCGGTCATGCGCCCGGGTAGCGACATTTGCTGGCCGCCCGCCTTCAAGCTGAAGGTGACATCCGACGCGCTCCAAGCAATGTTTTCGGTCGCCGAGATTGAAGTCCAGCCGTAGGCAAGCGAAGCGGATTCAGTTTGAGCCCAATCGCGTTTGAATTGCTCAGCGATGGCACTCTTGCCTACACGTTTTTCATCCATTCCAGTCCCATACACGACAAGACCGGGATCGGCATCAAAACAGGCCAGGGCACCCTCAAGATTGCGCTGCTCATACATGCTGGCCAGCTTCATTAGTGCATCCATGACGGCTGTTTTGGTCGTGCCACTGGCCGGGCCATCGGGCGAGCCAAAGGCAAGCGGAACCATGATGATTAGCGCCATTGTTCCAATGGCGAACTGCCTACCTGACATTTCTCTCCTCCTTTGTTAAGATAATCCCTG
>CAZVXJ010000414.1:0-2656 GCA_964631675.1 uncultured Alphaproteobacteria bacterium | reverse complement strand
CCCTGAAAAAGAACACGGGCATCTGCATCCTATTCATGAATTTATGGAACAGATTGAAGAAGTGTTCGGTCGCATGGGGTTTGATACTGCATACGGACCGGAAATTGAGACGGAAGAAAATCAGTTCGATCTTCTTAACTTTCCGAAAGATCATGCCGCTCGTGACAGTCAGGATATTTTTTATCTGAAGCGGCAGTCCCAAAAAGAGAACCC
Source organism: uncultured Alphaproteobacteria bacterium (assembly GCA_964631675.1). Classification (GTDB taxonomy): domain Bacteria; phylum Electryoneota; class RPQS01; order RPQS01; family RPQS01; genus CAZVXJ01. The sequence continues at coordinate 2,443 of CAZVXJ010000414.1, read as the reverse complement.
GCTCCTTCTTCGTGGTCACACATCAACGGTGCAGATCCGCTACATGCAGACGCATAAACCTCCCTTTCGCATGATTTGCCCTGGCAAGGTATACCGCAAAGACTCCGATGCCACGCATTCGCCCATGTTCCATCAGTTTGAAGGCGTGATGATTGGAAAGGATGTATCACTTGCCAACATGAAAGCCGTCATGGAAACGGCAGTGCGTGAACTCATCGATCAGAATGCGGAATTCCGCTGGCGCACGGGCTTCTTCCCGTTCGTGGAACCGGGACTGGAAATGGATATGCGCTGGAGAGGAGATGAATCCCAAAGCCGTGAAGGAAAGTGGCTGGAGATTTGCGGGTGTGGGATGGTGCATCCGAATGTGCTGAAGAACTGCGGGATTGATCCCAACAAGTGGCAGGGTTTTGCGTTTGGATTTGGTATTGAACGCATGCTGATGATTAAACATCAGATTCCAGATCTCCGCTCTTTTTACCAGGGGGATCTGCGATTTTTGAAGCAATTTTGAATCTCAAAAAAACCGCCTGTCCGTTCTGGACAAGCGATTGTTCGCTGAAGTGATTGTTTTGCGTTTTCCCGCTAGGAGCGGCGGAACAAATGTGCGCCTTTGAAGAGGAGAATAAGCATGTTCTTGACGAGCCAGGCACTTAACAAACCTCGGAAGAAAGCCCAAAAGACATCTTCCGGGTAGTCGAGTTTCCCTGCGAAATAGCAATACGCAAAATATAAAGGCCATAGGGACCATCCTAAGAATCGTGCCGTCTTTAAATTTCGTTCAGGAAGTTTTATCTCATTTACGAGGAAGGCCAGTGATAGTCCGAAAAAAATAAGAACAACCAATGGGATCTTCTCAAACTCGTACAGCGCGTTCATGGATTATTTCTCCGAGATTTCAAGGAGCTTGACTGTTACGAACGTGGACCAACGAACTTATAAATTTTATAATAAAAAATAGTAATTGTCAAATATAGAAAAGCCCCATCCCGAGTGGGACAGGGCTTTCCTTGAAACCTCCTTTCAGCTTTTCTTATGTACGTTCACACATCACACCGTGTAGTACGTGGACCAAACCACGTATTCCGGATACAGGATGCTGTTGAAGTACACGCTTTCCGAGGCGTCCCGATCGATCCACGATGTGCTGCCGGGTTTCACGCCGGCGAACAGCGAGGACGAGGTGTTGGTCACCTTCGGATTTACCACATTCACGCCCAGAACGAGCGTGATGTCTGAGCCAACATCAATTCCCGTATTGACCGAATGGGTGTCCAGATTAATGAACGTGACCCTGAACAACCCACTGACGGTCGGTCCAGTGACGGATTGTCCTTCCACCGGATCCAACGTGTACGTCGTGGAGCGCACCGTGGAGTTCGCCTTGTTAAAGAGGCTGAACCCGTTGGTGGCAAGCGCGACGTTGTTCGCACTCACGAGGAACTGCACGGAATCAAGAACGACATCATTACTGCCGTTCCTTGTGTTTGCGTGCGGTGCCGCCGTAAAGCGGAACTGCCCCAAAGGGACATCCGAGGACACCGGAATGGACGTTCCGTCCGAATCGGGATTCACATTCGTAATCACTGCCACCTCACTGTGGGTGACAGCCTGCGACGGTCCGCTCACCGCCTGGTTTGCACCGGGCGTTGCGGTTCCGATGAACACTTCCCCCTCCGCGACGGCATTGCCGTTGTTGGAATGGAGTGTGTTCAATGAGCTCGCGCCGCGCGCCTGTACGGTGATCAGGGAGACCTGCACCAATGCACCGGACGCACTGCCTTGCTCATCGGTTTTCGTACGGACGCGTACGATGACGTCTTCCCCGGAGACTGGAACCGTCAGTTGCGCATTTGTAAGAGGCGCTCCAAACGAATCCGTTCCTTGAGCGCCGCCACGGGTTGCAACAGCGAAGGGAGTTGTCGCTCCGGGCTTGTAAAGCTCGAGCGAGTCGATATTCATGGAACTCGTCACCGTGAAGCCGAGGTAAGTCGGGACTACCGGCTCTTTCTCGGCATGCAGGGTGAGTCTAAGACCATCCCGAGATGTACCCCCGAGGAGTTCGTTCGCAGGAGTCGGCGTTGCTGATCGAACGACGTACAAATCGCCAACCGTGACGATGGTATACACCGTGCTCTCCACGGACGCATCCAGATGGATGTCGTCGGCATCGAGCGAATTGCCATTTGCAGTCAGCTCCGCCATGATCGCATCGGTCGCGGCGAAGTCAAGCTGGAGAGTGCTTGAGGCCGGTGACGACGCGATGTCGCCATGGACCTCAAAGAACGTGAGTTGCTCGCCTTGGGGAACGACGTATCCGCCATTCGCCAGTGAGCTGAACGTGACACGCCCTTGTTGAGCCGCCACGCCGTGTTGCAGGACGGTATCCACAGAACCGTCACCGTTTGTATCCACCCAGAAGGAGTAGTTTGTGGCGCTATTC
>CAZVXJ010000413.1:0-2664 GCA_964631675.1 uncultured Alphaproteobacteria bacterium | reverse complement strand
TGGCTCAATTCGATGTGCTGGTCGGCATCAATCTTCTTCGAGAAGGGCTCGATTTACCTGAGGTTTCGCTCGTTGCAATTCTGGACGCGGACAAAGAAGGATTCCTGCGAAGCGGCCGCAGCCTGATGCAAATTGCCGGCCGGGCCGCGAGGCACGTTCATGGAACGGTCATTTTCTATGCCGACAAGGTCACGGATTCAATGAAATCCGTGATTGATGAAAGCGATCGCCGCAGAAAAATCCAGCGTGAGTACAATGAACAGCATGGGATTACTCCACAATCGGTCGTAAAAACGGTGGAGGAGATTCTTTCTACGACAACGGTTGCTGATGTTGCTGTGAAGCAAATCGTTGAGTCGGCCAAGAAGGACTTCATGAGCGTAATGAACATGGAGGAACTGGTTGAACGACTTGATAAGGAGATGAAACAGATGGCCAAGCGGCAGGAATACGAACAGGCCGCGAAGTTGCGCGACGAGATTCAAAGACTGCGAGAACAGCTTCAATGAGGATTGTTTTCAGTATACTCCTGCTGTGTCTGGGACTTTCTGTCTCGTGCAGGAACTATCCGACCAGTCCTGAGCCAGATCCATCCAGTGGGACTGCTACTGGACAGTTCTATGGCAATGGCAGATTCTCAGATGTTGATGCCAACGTGAGCCTGAATGTTGTGGCGACAGACACGCTAGGACATTATTCGGGACAGATCCGCTATTTGGGATATGCGGCGGAGTTGACCGGCATCAGCTTGAGCGCATCCGAGGACACGCTTCGGTTCGGGTATACAAGAAGCTCGATCACTTATGTTGTCCGTGCGCGTGTGACGTCTGCAGGTCTGACCGCGGTTTTTGACGAGCCATCTGGGACACCAGTCTTACAGCTCAACCGCGCGAATGGGAGAAACATGACCGGAATGTGGACCGGACGAGCGCAGAGTGATTTATCAGGATACGAGGGTGATGCCGCGATGATTATGGATCAGGCTGGATCCCTGTACTACGGTACGGTTACTCTTTCGCAGTTGACGACCTACCAACTCCAGATTACGACCGGTTCTACGGGAGGCAACGCTTTCCTCCTTGGCGGAACTTTTTACGCGAACGGCACTAACTTCAATGTCGACATCGGAGGTCAGTACTTTGGCAGCGATACTTTGACTGCAGGCTGGAGCTTGGGGTCGTCCGGTTCGGTCGACCATGGCGGACTAGTCTTGTATCGAAGATTTCAATGAAGATTGCGGTAATCGGAAGCGGTGGACGCGAACACGCAATTGTGTGGAAGATTGCGCAGTCGCCGCTGGCAAAGCAAATATGGGCTGTACCGGGAAATGGTGGTACAAGTCTCCATGCTAAGAATGTAGATGCTAATCCAAGCGATGTACGAGGGATTGCCGATTTGTGCAGTAATCTCCGTGCCGACTTGGTTGTTGTTGGCCCGGAAATGCCGCTTTCACTTGGGCTGGCAGATGAACTCACGAAACGTGGGTTACCGTGTTTCGGTCCGCATGCGGCCGCGGCGCGCATCGAGTCTTCGAAGGCGTTTGCCAAGCAGCTCATGCGGCGCACAGGAGTACCTACTGCGGACTTTGAGGTCTTTGATGAATTCGAGTCGTTTAAGAGATACGTCCAAACGAATTCAGATTCTGGGTCGTGGGTGGTCAAAGCCGACGGGCTCGCCGCAGGCAAGGGCGCTTTTGTATGCTCCACTGAGGACGAAGTACTCTCGGCTGCGTACGGACTTTTGGTGGACCGGGGTCTGGGCGACGCCGGTGGGAATGTTGTTCTAGAGCGAAAGTTATCAGGAGTGGAGGCATCTTGCATGTACTGGTGCGCTGGAACCACGTATGCACCTCTTCCGGTCGCCCAGGATTTTAAGCGTGCCTACGACGGTGACCAAGGACCAAATACCGGTGGGATGGGCAGCCTATGCCCTGCAACGACCGTGAATGAGCAAATTCAACGGGAGATCGGCGAGCAAATTATCGCACCGGTACTTGTTCAAATGGAGAAGGAAGGATTTCCCTACTGCGGTCTGCTCTACGCTGGACTAATGTTTACCGCAGAGGGACCCCAAGTCATAGAGTTCAACTGCCGTTTTGGTGATCCGGAAACTCAGGTTATCTTGCCGGTTTGGGGAGGCGACTTTGTGGAAACGGCGATGGCCTGTGCAACCGGACGACTAGATCCCATTGCTCATGCAATATCTGCTTCAGGCCACGCCGTATGCACTGCGCTTGTTGCCGAAGGGTATCCGGGGGCCTATTCGAAGGGGACCGAGCTGCATGAGGCCGAGTGTACAGACGGACAGCTTTTGTTTCATGCGGGAACAGAGCGAAGTGGCAACCGTTTACTGAGCACGGGGGGAAGGGTATTGAATGCTGTCGGGCTGGGTCTAACGCGCGCGATGGCATGCGAGAGGGCATATGAGCTTACCCGGCGCCTGGCGGTTCCTGGACTGCGATACAGGACGGATATTGCAAGAGAATCATGAGTAGCTCAACAGCTTACAAATCCCTGCTGGGCACAAGCGATGCAATGCGCACTTTGCGTTCGCTGATTATGCAGGTCGCTCCGACTGACATCACAGTGTTGGTCATCGGCGAGAGCGGAACAGGCAAGGAGCTGGTAGCGCGGGCAATTCACGAACTTTCTTCCCGTGCTCAAG
>CAZVXJ010000412.1:0-2676 GCA_964631675.1 uncultured Alphaproteobacteria bacterium | reverse complement strand
ACGGTGCCGAGGGCCGGAATCGAACCGGCACGGGGCGAACCCCGGCAGATTTTGAGTCTGCTGCGTCTACCAGTTCCACCACCCCGGCTAAAAACAACCACTGGTCAACGGAGCTTGATAAACGTGGGGGGCCATTTACCAATCTGCGACGCCGCCAGTGGCATATCTTCGATGAACGGCCGCCGTAGCCGACAAGTATCCATGTCAAATATACTGCTCCAAAACCTTAAACGCAAGAGTGGGTGCTGGGCGTTAGGCCGTGAGTCGTACAGGTTTGTGGAAATTAAGTAATATGTTATATTCTTTGCCAAGGTGCGGATAGCTTGGAAGGCATTCCGAAATCTACTTAACAATATGTTTCTTATGTACTTGAACTTTGAATATTGAGTGTGCACCATCATGCAGGTAAGGCTCGCCGGCTTCAATGTGGATGCAGACCTCCTGAAAGAGGTCGTTGAACTGCTCCAGATGGTCGAGAGGGATGGGTCTGCATTGTCTTCCTCTCGTTTCAATCCCGGCGACGCGAAGCAGTTTGTTGAACAAGTCGTCGAGAGGATTCGCGGATCGCTGAATCCAGAGAGTTTCACACCCGAGACTATATCTGCGGCCTATGCCCGAATCAGCCGCGATCCTAAGCATGTTTCAGAACTGCGTCGGGCAGCCAGGTTCGGAGTTGCTCGCGCCAGAAAGTCCAATGAGAACATTATATTCGGACTTGGCCATGCATCTGTAGCTGAACACGCCAGTTTAAATTTTGATGTTTCAGGAATATCACGCCTTGCCTCAGAGGAGCTCCAGTCGCATCGGTTGCTCAGCTTTACCGAGAAGTCCCAGCGCTATATCACCATTGGCAGCGATTGTGTAACTCCTCCGGAGGCGAATGGCACGAAGGCGGAAGAGTTGCTCAACAATCTCGTGCCGGCTTTGTTCGACGCCTATGAGAACATTGGTGAGAGACTAAAACGGCGCTATCTTTCCGCAGTGACGAATGAACTGACTGCCCTTGAGCAGCGCGATTTGGAGAACAAGGCGAAAGAGGACGCGCGTTATCTTTTACCGCTTTCGTGCATGACACAAATGGGCATGACGATGAATGCGCGCAACGTCGAACACGTGGTGCGCGACTTGTCGGATCATCCGCTCGCCGAGTTGAGAGAACTCGGCGTGGCGATTTCCGAAGCTGTTGGAAATCTGGCCCCATCACTAGTAAAGTACACTGTGCGCGGTGATTTTCCTCGCCTGAATCGTAAGTTGCTTGCCGAAGATTTCCGATCGCCCAGAGAAAGACTAGGCGGGCCGCCGCGTTTTGGACCGGACGTCCGTATCGTTTCGTCTACTCCTCACGGTGAAGCACAAATTGCACAGGCCCTTGGGTTCAGTTCGGGAGGCAGTGCATGGTCATCAACTGGCACTCTCTCCGAGAATACAATGATTTGGAAAACCGTTTTTCGCGGAATGGGGGTGCATGATACAGTGCCGCGGGAATTCGAACTTGCTGCAATAGTATTCGAGGCTGAAGTGAGTGCGTCATGTTTTGCACAACTGAAGCGACACAGAATGATGACGTTACTTGCGCAGCCGTACGATTCGAATGCGTCGTTCATCGTGCCTCCGAGTATTGCAGAAGCTGGTGAAACTTCTACGTTTTCAAAATCGGCAGAAATCGCGATCACCTCCGCAGCAAAACTTGAGCAGATCGGCTTTGGCTCTCTCGCTCCTTATGCATTGACCAATGCACATCGGCGACGTGTTATCATACAAGCTAATGCCAGGGAGCTGTATCACTTTGCCAGGCTGCGGTGTGACGGGCACGCACAGTGGGAGATCAGATTGTTAGGTCAGGCAATGATTGAACTGGCGAAAGAAATTTGGCCAAATGTGTTTGCACTTGCCTGTGGTAAGGATGAATTCAAAGAGACCTACGAGGCATTCTTCACGGAAACCGCGGCACTCAAAACGAGCCGAACATAGTCGCCTGCTCGAACAGAACACCCTCTCCAATAGCGGATGGTATTGATACATAAAACGCCCGGCTGCACGCCGGGCGATCTCGTATTCGCAATCGCTGGGATGAACTACGGAACAACTTCAAACCATGTCACTGTTGAAGCCAACGTATCCCCCGTTCCAACCTGAATTGCCCAGCTTCTTATGGTGTCTGTATGACTGGTCAACCCCTCTCCCCAGTAAAACATTGCGGGATTGCAACCCCACCATGACTGCAGAGTGTCGATCAAAGTCGTCGCGCTCGCGGTCACGACATTGATGCCGGAATCCGCTCGAGAACGAACATTGACACCGGAAGCCAGATAACCCTGGGGATTATACACACGCACGGTGATGGTGTCATTGCCCTGACTGTGCAATTTTTGTGGATGCCGCAAGACAAGTGACCAATCTCCGGTTGGTCCCGGATCGGGACCTGTAACCGTGTCTTTCTCACGACAAGAAATCGAATACAAAGCAAGAAAGACAAGCAGCAGTACTGAGTGTGTTGCGTAGGTATAACTGTTGTATCTCATTTTTTACCCCCGAATAGAATGCCAGACTAGTTCAGCAGCGCACGAATCAGAAAACCAAGCAGGATCCAAACAGGAATCGAGAGCAGAAGGGCTACATTCAAGCCGCGCATGGTAGAGACGTTGGTTCGCAGTTGAATGGTCGCGAGTGCGCGGC
>CAZVXJ010000411.1:0-2679 GCA_964631675.1 uncultured Alphaproteobacteria bacterium | reverse complement strand
GCTCGAAGTGAATCCAATTCCGCTCCTGAGAGTCTAAATCGCAGCGCCCTGTGACCAAATTCATTGGCCACCGAGAAAGAAGTCTCTTCCAATGGTTTCATTGAGATTAACGTCGTCTGCGTGTATGACTCGGTGACCACACCGGGAAAAACCTCCAGAGACCATTCCGGAGCGAGTGTGACATCCGTGAAATCTATCGGTGTGTGCGGCCAAAATAGCTTTGCGCCGACCTGCCGTTTCAGTTCAGCAAAACTGGTTAGCAGCGAAAACCGGCGCCCGCGGCCGAAAAAGTTCAAGTCAGTGAACTCAGCACCCGCCCGTAATTTTTCCTCAGTGTCATAACCGCCGCTTAGCCGAAGCCGGTAGCGGCGCCCTTCGTCCAGAGATACAAGAACAGGAAGCAGGTTGCCGGAGACTGAGGTATCGGCGCGCATGGTCACCATGTTGAAAGATTCGAGCCGTACCAGCCGGATGCGGGTGGCCTCGAGTTTCGTAGGAGAAAATGGATCGCCTTCCCTGTATGCGAGCTCTCGCCGGGCAGTGCCTTCGGAAACCTGCTTTAGTCCGGAAATGCGTGTCGCACCGAATCGACAGAAGGCTCCAGGAAAGAGCATGAGATTAAGCCTGGCCCGGTGGGTAGAACTATCAACCTCAACTCTTGATTCTACGCGCGCGCGCGCATGGCCGATCGTTTTTAGCTTGTATTCAAGCGTGTCCTCGGAAGCACGTACTGCGGAAGCAGCCAGGCGGGAGCCGATCTTGATGGGGAGCGATGCGGACCATCTCGCAGAATCCAAGCCCGCCCGTGCGGAGTCGCCAAATTCGAACAGCCACGAATCGAGCAGAAGCGGCTCGGCCTCGTCAATAGCAATCTGAACTCGCAACTCACGGCGATTTTCATCGGGGAATACTCTCCCGATCACGATTGCGTCCGGAAATCCTTCACGTCGATAGTGTCGTTCAACCCGCAGGACATCCGCAGCAAAATCGTCTGCGAAGAATATGCTTCGGCTCCCGATACGAACATACCGCCTGAGCCAGGTCGGTTTTTCGGTGACCATCACCATGTGGAGTTCTGCTCTCGAGAAACTCCTGATACCCGGAAATTCAATAACCCGGATGCGCCAGCCGTTGTAGGCCTGCCATCGGTCATAGTCTTCTGAATCCAATCCTGCGACGGCGAACTGACAGGAGATGACAGTCAGCACTGCAATGAGTGAGGTGAGCTGCGAAAGCCTCATGTGTCGCAGGTCTGCGAAGAGTATGTCAAGTGCGTTGAAAAATGGATGCGGTGGATAAGATCAGGCAAGCCGGCGAGGTGCTTCAGACGGGCTGCGGCTGGCCCGACAGAGCCCGGCCGGCTCCGCTTTAGTGCGGAGCAATGTCATAGGGGAAATTAGTGGATTTTCGCGGAGAAAGTCAAGCGCGCAATCGCCAACGAGGCGGGCTCAGCTTGCAAAGCGGCGGCGGGAGAATCTGAGATCTCCTCCCAGAGCGGCGAGACACTCCTGAAGGAGCTGGTCGTGCGAGAACTCTTCCCGACGTTTGCCAACAATCGTGGCGGCTAACCGGTCCAAGCCTCCCAGCGCCGATTGCAGCGCTTCCGGCTCGGCCAGACCCGCATTCGCAAGAGCTCCTGCAAGCTGGAGCCGAATATTGTCTTCTACCGCACGAATGAGTTCATTAGAGTATTCCGAGAACTCACGCTCTATGCACTGCTCGACTGTGCGCGCTGCACGTGCGAACGCAGCTTTGTTTTCATCAGAACTTGCAGATCCTCCGGTCAGATTGCGAAGCAATCCGCCGCGTTTCTTATCGGTCTCAGGAAATACCCGTTTCTCATTGAGAGCTTTCTCGCACGCTTGAGCGAGAGGGCGCGTATTCCATCGCATATTGGCATCGCCCAGCGAGATGCGGTGCAGGTCGAGTTTTGAAGCCATTGCCCCTGTGCCGGAAATGAACTCGGCCATCTTATCCGTCATAAAAGCTTCGAGCTTCGTGCACAGATTATTAAACGCAATTGCGGAGAGAAATGTTTCGATCTTCCGGTCCGCCTTCTTCGGATCAGCCAGCGCTTCAAGAACTTGAGTGGTTAGCTTGGATTGAAGAAAGTCGGCAAGTAGGTTGTGAATACCGCCGCTCCAATTCTTCTGATACTGCTGAAGCACATTTCGGGTGAATCGCATGTGGCCGGCGTGCCGGTCGAGGATCGAGTTATAGTGCTGCTTGCGCTCGTCAATTTGGTGTATCAACCGCCGTGAGAGCCATGACCATTGGCGCTCCCGGCGGAGTTGCTGCTCGCCGTCCTGTTCGTCTTTCAGTGTGCGTAGTTCTTCGTACAGGTGAAGTCTCGCATCCGCAAACTCGGCCTCTGCAGGAGGCAGGGCCCAGCTCTTTTGTCCATGCTCGCCCAGCACGTGCGCGATTTCATCAGGCAGTGATTCACACACCGAAACGACAGCCTGGTGAGATAGAAGCACTTCAACCATGGCGTGCCCATCGAGGAATTCGAGTAGTCGCTCCGGATGCGGTGCCCACAGAATTCTCCACTCCGATGCACTCTTCGTGGTCTGGTCAAGTCGCACGACGTCGTTGGCCTTCAAGTCCGCTGAAAGAAACGCCGCGAAAGCAGAAGAGGAAATCTGGTGATCGGTTCTGCCATAGCGAATCCGAACGGAT
>CAZVXJ010000410.1:0-2679 GCA_964631675.1 uncultured Alphaproteobacteria bacterium | reverse complement strand
ATTGCAAGGCTTTCACCTTGCCGTGTTTGCCTTCCTGTACTGCCTGCGCGATACGCATTTGCAGTCTTCGCACTTCGCGCTGCGCGGCTTTCCAATCAATGGAACGCCAGCTCAAGTGCTTGGTTGATGAGTGCACCATCCGCTTGTTGCCGGACGTCATTTGCTCTCTCATCTGTGAAGATTCTCCAAATTCTCTCGCGAAGAAACACCCTCCGGGCGTAGGCGCCTACTTCTCTTCGCGCGTAGTTTGAAGATTTTCGGTTGCGTCATTTTTCATACGCAATCCGCGCGATTACAGAACGGCGTTTGCTTTTTCCAGACTCTCAATGCTATCGCCCCAACAACCAGCCTTGCAGTTAGCGCGCCGTTCTTTGCGCATGGCGGTCGGTGCATTGTCGGATAGGCTTCACACCCCGTCATCAGCGCGACGGTAGAATACTATCCTAGAGTCTGATCGGAACATATCAGGTTTGCACAAGGCACATTTCCTTGTCAAGCAATCAACTATGCGACATCGTGTTGCCCGCTATAGCAGCACTTCTGTGGCGGCTGCGCGGGCAATCGTCATTCGAGCCGCGCTCCTTGCATCCTGTGCAAATGAACTTCGTGGCACCGGGGTAGCCGTCCACAGCAAGGGCATAGTTAGAAAAACGCCCGTTGTTCTTGTCCTTGGCACACCACAAATTTAGGCGGACTTCTTCTCGCCGAAATGCTCTGCTCAATTAGGGCCAGTGGGGTGCGTGACAAGTCACGCGTAAAAGAAACTTCTTCCCTATCACGCAGTACGAATTATTTCAGCAGCAAAAGTCTCTTCGTCCCACTGTACTCCCCTGCCTGCAGCCTGTAGAAATACAAGCCGCTTGACATCGACGACGCGTTCCAGATCACGGAGTATTTTCCCGCCGCTTTCTTTTCATTCACAAGAGTCGCTACTTCACACCCAAGCACATTGTACACCTTGAGCACCACGCTGCTGAAGACTGGAAGCTCATAGCTGATCTCTGTCGTCGGGTTGAACGGATTGGGATAGTTCTGCGCCAATGAGAATCGTCTCGGAATTCCCTGATCCGAGGGCGAGTCCACGCCGGTTGCGACGGTGTCCCAGTTCCCGACAGCAAATGCGGGCGAAACAACATGGTCGAGCGTGAATCCATCGACGCCTTTTGATGCCACCCTCAGATCAATGGCGATAGAATCCTCCACTGTTGCGGCTCCGAGATTCGCCTGCACAATAATTCCCTCATTGTCAACCGGCTCGGCAATTTTTGTCAGGGCCAGCGGTATCCATGGCGAGGTTCCGTGCTTGCGGTACCATGCTTTGGTAGAATCAAAGAGGGGCAAAACATTGTTTGAAAAATTAATCACATTGACAGAAAATTGCAGCGTGGCTTGTTCGCCTTTCGTAAGAGCATCGGTCGGATGGTGATTCTTGTCGAGCACCATGAGCGACGTAACACTCGGAGGGTTCGCAGGCAATCCGACGCCGAGATCGAATTCTGAAGTGAGCGTGATGGTCCCTCTCGCGTTCCGCAACCAATAGTTGCTGGAACTGACAACCATCTTGTAGGTGTCAGCCGCAAGCTCAAGAGGCTCGCGCGGCTCGTCCAACGATTTGGTAAAAAGGAGTGCTCCGTTTTTATCATACACGGAATACGCGCCGGCAGTGACATCATTGTAGCGAGTCTCGCGGAGCATACCTCTGAAGAGAGTCCTGAAGTGCAGCGAGTTCGCCCCGAACGTATTGTTGTACCACAACATCAGGAGATGCGCCGGAGAGCCGCCGAAGGTCATGGTCGCGCCGCTTTCGAATCGGGGAATGGCGGGCGTGACAAATTCCCGCGCCGTTGCAACGATGCTGTCCTTGTACGACATGATGAAAGGCGACTCATAATCGAGAGTGAGTCCCGGGGCGTTCGCATAGCTCGTGAGGAATTTCACGGCAATGTCCTGCGTGGGGATGGACGATTTTCCGAAATATCCGGTGAAGGCGAACTCGCCGCCGGAAACAGAAACCGTATCGACCTCGGCGCCAATTCCACTGAACCCGCCCGCCCCGTTGATATCGGCATACGACCAAAGCTGGATGAGGTGTGCCGCCGAAGGCGTGCCGGGAGGAACTTTCACTTTGAAATGTTCCTGAATAAAATTTGTGGGAGAATTGACCGCAGTTTTCGCGCCGTTCATGCCTGTGAATTTTTCGAATTGAATGGCATGAAACGTCTTCGTGTTCACGAGGTCGATCTGGAATTCAATCGGTTTGAAGGAGTAATGGCTCGATACGGTCGACAACAACAACGTATCAGATCCTCCTTGAAATGTTGTGATGAAATCCCCGAAGTTGGGCAGCGAGGTAATCAGCGACCGCTGCGAGGCGCGGTATGTAGTCAACGAATTGCCGTGGTGATCGACACCGTGGTAGACCAGCGGATGAACAGCCTGTGCTCCATTTAGAAAAAGATCAACGTCATCGTTGTTGATGGAAATCCCCTCATTGATGACGATCTTGGATGCTCCTGTCGGATTTCGGAACAAGGTGAAAAATTCATACGTGCCTTTGACGGGAGAATACACTTCTGCGCGGGTCGGACTTGTCCAACTCACCGTTTTAGTGGTGCTCAGGATGGCAGAGGCATTTGAATAGCCGAGAAAGAAAACGTTCGGTTCGCTGGTTGTGACCAC
>CAZVXJ010000409.1:0-2683 GCA_964631675.1 uncultured Alphaproteobacteria bacterium | reverse complement strand
GATTGAGAGTATGAAATTCTGGCTGCGTGAATCTGGAATCGATGGTTTCCGCTGCGATGTGGCGGGAATGGTCCCGCTTGACTTCTGGGAACGCGTGCGCCGTGAACTGGACGCTTCAAAATCTATCTTCCTTCTGGCGGAGGACGAGAATCCGGCATTGCATGCGCGCGCTTTTGATGCATCCTATGCCTGGGAATTTATGCATCTTAGCCGCTCAATTGCCAAAGGAGAAAAAGGCGCACGCGATCTGGCGGCCTACTTCAAACGTGATTCTGAGCACTATCCGCGTGATGCTTACCGAATGTACTTTACGGACAATCACGATGAAAATTCATGGAATGGCACCGTTCGCGAGCGGCTCGGTGATGCCTCACGTGCCTTTGCGATTCTTGCGGCAACGGTTCCGGGAATTCCTCTCATGTATACTGGCCAAGAGGCTGCACTGGACAAGAGGCTGAGGTTCTTTGACAAGGACACCGTAGACTGGACTAATCTGCCGCTGGAGGATTTCTATACCAAGCTTATCGCTCTAAAGTCTACGCATCCGGCGCTCAGAAGTGGTTCGGGGGGTGGGATATTTGTTGAAATTCCCCCCACTGCCGCGAGGGAGATTTTTGCGTTCACGCGCGAGCGTGACGATGCTTCTCTGCTCGTCGTCGCAAATCTCTCAAGTAAAACTGAGACATTTCTTCCCGCGGCTGCACGATTCTCTTACTCAGGCATCGATTGCTTTGATGGAAGCCATGTCACAGTAGATGGAAGTCATGGCATCGAGCTTGGTCCGTGGGAATATCGTGTAATCGTGAAACACTGATACCACGGCTATATCTGTCCGCATACAGCCCGGCCCAAGGCCGGGCTTTCTTATTCTTACGGCCTATCCATAGGGGAATATTTTACCTCGGCGTTGGAAATTTCTTCCACTTGTCATGACAAGGTGAAGTTGCACAAGGGGCGGCACATATATTGCTCAATGCTATAGAACTCAGGCCGCTACATTCGGAAGGAAGTTCGGATCGCCGGGAAGCTCGACAGAATACTCACTAACGGGACGTGACATGGCTTACACATTTGAGGGTCGCAGAATCTTAGAGTCAGAGAACTTGGACCACAATCCGAAGTTCCGTGATACAGTCAACGAACTCATCAAGTCGAGTCGTTATGCGACTTGCGTTGGGTGGAAGCCGGAGAGCACGTACGCCCTGTTTGAACGGCTGTTCGACTTCGCGGAAACCGTGTATGTGGTCGAGATTCACGAACCCAATTTGAAGCCGTTTGATCTGGGACGTTTCCCGCAGGCAATCCCCGTGCTGGGGGATATCATGGAGTTTGAGAAGTTCATTCCTGAACAGCATCGTGACCTGCTGATCTGGCAGCAAGGTCCCGAGCATGTTACTATGCCTGGCGCGGAAGCGCTGATAGCCAGATTAAAGCGCAGTTTTCGACGGATAATCATAGAAACTCCCAATGGATTCTATGCCCAAGACGCGGTGGACGGTAACATTTATGAGCGGCACTTGAGTCACTGGACAGGCGCGGATTACAACAGGTTGGGTTTCACTTACAGCACATACGGTGGAGAATCGCGTCAGGAGCATTTGATCGGATTCTGGTCGGCGGACAACAAGGCATTGGATCCGGTGACACCTGAAGATATTGCGCGACTCTATGACTCAAAATTTATCGAGCGTCGAACGGTGTATCCCGAAGCAATGTCACTGGAGTTCTGGGAAAACCACTTTTGCACTCGTGAGGCACTAAACACGCCAGAGCTGCGCGGTAACATCCTTGATGTCGGCTGCGGGACCGGTGAGATTGACATTTGGCTTGCTTGGGCGGGCAAGACTGTGACGGGAATTGATCTGTCACCGATCGGACTCTCAATTGCTCAGCAGCACCGGCGCATGCAGTCAGAGGACGTACAACAACGCCTGAGCTTTGTGGAGGCCGATGCGAATCAACTTCCGTTTGACGATGCGTCTTTTGACTCGGTGCTATTGTGTCAGGTACTCGAACATGTAACCGATCCGACTTCCCTATTTTCTGAGATAAGAAGAGTCCTGACTCCAAACGGATCGATCTTAATCATGGTTCCCCTCGAGCATGCGTACGATGACTCGTCACACGTTCATCACTTTACTCCATCGACTCTTACGGACTTCTTGGCTCCGTATTTCTCTGAAGTGTCAGTAACCGTCTTGAATGACGTACATCAGCTAAAGGCCGTCTGCAAACCCGCGCACCGTCCCCGCATTATCTGTCAGATGCGAATCAAGAACGAAGAGCGTTGGATTCGACAAGTACTGGATTCCATTCAGCCGTGTGTAGATGGAATTGTCGTCTTAGATGATGGCTCTACCGACAAAACCGGCGAAATCTGCAACTCGCATCCTGCCGTGATCGAGTACCATTACCAGTGCGATCAAGGATTGGATGAGGCTCGCGATAGGAACTTGCTGCTTTCTCTGGCACTTCGCCATGCTCCGGACTGGATCCTTTGTATGGACGGCGATGAAGTGCTTGAAGATGATGCCGCAGAGAAACTGCATCTGGCAATCCGAAATTGTCCGGATGATGTGGCGATGCTTGATCTCGAGTTTCTTTATATGTGGAATGATCTGTATCATTATCGCACAGACGGCATTTACTCCCGAATTCTGCACCACAGGTTATTCAAGGTAAA
>CAZVXJ010000408.1:0-2692 GCA_964631675.1 uncultured Alphaproteobacteria bacterium | reverse complement strand
TTTCGATGACCTTGTTTGACGGCGGTTACACATGGTTCCGCATCAAGCAAGCCATTTGCACAGGCTGAACTAACGTCCCAGACTGCGTGGAAACAAATCCCCGAAGGACAAACCGATCATTCGTTCTTGGGCGATGCGGTCATAATGAACAACCAGATCGCCGTCGTGCTGCGAAAAGATGGGACCGGCGCGGAGCTTTGCGGAAAGGCGGTCGGTTTTCAAAAGTTGTACGCCAACCTCGTTCCCATCGGTCCTGCCGGAGCCGCGCAAGGCATAGACTCGCTGACCATTACCAAGTGCGAGCAGGATGAAATAGTAGTAGAGGTCTCTCACCGTACCAGCGCCGGACAGCCCCTCAAGGTGCGTTACGAACTCGCACTGGGGCAGGTCATCGTCAAGGTGACTCCGGTCGAGACGGCAACCTCGCTGCGCGTAGAGGCGCCATGCCGTTTTGCAGTTTTGCCGGACTTCTTCGCGGACGACATCGTCATTGACGCGATCGAGGTTTTGAAAGATAAAGCGGAGCTGCCAAGCGAGAATTTTCTCCTGCACATGATCGGCAATGGCGAAGCAATCGTAATGGATGTTTGGAACAACCGGGACCAGGATATTCAGGTCGAAACAAAAGGCGAAGCGTTTGCTCGTCAGATACAATCGTCTGAAATCGCGTTCGGTAAAGAAGGATCGGTTTGGGTCGCCCTCCTTGCAAACCAAGGCATCTGGCATATGCGAGACGTCAAGGAGACCGAGAAGGGTAAGGAACTGCCGCTTGATTGGCGGACTCCATTTCCGGCCCTGTGGCGCGTGGATTGGAAACGCGCAGACAATCTGACCGATAGCTGGGAAATGCTCACCGAGATGCCCGATGGGAAATTCAAGAAGCACGGATTGTTCGAGGAAGAAGAAGACTCCTGGACGGCGCAGGATTGGTGGGGATCGGGTGCACGAACACGGATCGCCTCGGGGCTTGGACGGTTCCATTATCCATGCTGGGTGGATCGCAGTGGCCAAGGTTGGTTGGAGCCGCTGAAAGCCGAAAGTTGGGGGGACTATCGAGCGCTTGAGGGTATCCCCAACTTCCGGGGACCGGCCATTATCTATCCCCTGAATCGGCTATCCGACACGCCTCTCGACAAGTTCTCCGTTGTGGATGTGGTGCGCACAAGTCTGGGGGTGGGGCCATGTGAGTATATCCTCGATGTCGAAGGCCAAACCGAGGCCTTCGCAGGTATGCCGACCTGCTCGGTCAGGGACATACTCGACGAGATCTACGAAAACAATCAACAAAAACAGCGACGTGCTGAGGTGGAAAAGGCTCTCGATGACGTGGTCGCATTCATCGCCCTCATTCGCAGCCGAATCGACCAATACCAGGCGTTTTCCGATGATATGAAGACCTTCCTGCAGGACTACGAAAAAAAGGAGCCTGCGCTGGGTCCCTACATACAGGAGCTGGCAGGGCTAACCAATCGAATCGATGATGCCATCGAAGAACATACGGAAAGCATCAAGTCGGTGAAGCACGCCACCGATTTGGCCAAGCAGTTCCGCTCAGAGCTCCTTGATTATGAAGGCAGCGACGCTGCAGAGAAGTGCAAGAAGTTCACACAAGCATGGGTTGAAATTGGGGGAAATCAGGACACCCTCGTCGCTGAATGCCGTGTCGCGGTAAAGGTACTGCGGCAAACCCCTGCAGCCGCGCTCTCGGACAGCCCGCAGCGCGCAGATCTCGCCCGCGAAGTACGAGCGCGTACCGAGAATATTCTGCGCGCCCCTGTCAACTACGAAGCGCCCAGGCATTAAAAAATAAATCGTCAACGAATAACGCTACCAATCGCACGAGCCACTGAAGGCCGTTCCAAAATTCACTTGCTTCACTTTTAGGTTCTGGCCATTGCGGTGCCGTGAGATTCTTCTGCCAGCAATGGGCACGCAGCGTTACGCGGTCCGTTATACCGGCGCGAGTTAGCAAAGCGATATAAGGAAGAATGACTGCCCGACACGGTTTACGTAACCGATTCTGCAGGTGACCTCGCCCGGCAGGAGCACGTGCATACGCTTTTGAATCGACTGCCAGCGAAACTGCGCGAGGCGCTTGTGATCTACTATCTTGAAGAGAGAAGTGCCCCGGGAGCCGCGCGAGTCCTGGGCGTTCCTGAAATTACATTCTACAATCGCGTACATCGCGCCCGGAACCTACTGAAGGAACTCCTTCAACAAGACTTGTGGGAGACTTTGTGCCCCGATACAAAGATACACGCGCAGAGAAAGCTGCTGTCCATATTGCCCATGCTACCGGCGATGCCCGGCTTGCCGCGGGAAAGTTACACCTCCGCTTCGCGATGCGTTGAGCGTCCTTCCCTCGCCTGCAGTCGCCAAGTTTACTCGAATGTTTGTCGTCAATTTTTCGAGAGGCGTACATCGAAATTCCACGGTGTTAGTTCCGGGGGAAAGAATAGCTTCACTGTCAACTTCGATATTGCCTCGTGCGATGAGGTCGCCATTCTTGTCACAGACGGTATATGCCTGAGGTGGCTCAAATTCCAAAATGTGTCCGCTTTTCAATAGTACCGGGAATTTCAATTCTTTCCCGTTTATGGCAATGACCGGATTCTCGATCGAGCCCGGCGTCAGTGGAATACTCCGAACCGGTCCAAGGGAAACGTGCACCTGTTGGCCCCGGGGAATGTCG
>CAZVXJ010000407.1:0-2693 GCA_964631675.1 uncultured Alphaproteobacteria bacterium | reverse complement strand
AACCTTCGCTTCACCGGCCACCGCTTTTGCGAGCAGCGTCTTGCCCGTGCCGGGCGGTCCGACGAGCAGCACGCCTTTGGGAATGTTTGCTCCAAGTGCCCGGAACTTTGCAGGAGACTTCAGGAATTCAACAACCTCCTTGAGTTCTTCAACTGCTTCCTCAATTCCGGCAACATCTTTAAACGTGATCTTTGTCGCGCTTTCCATGTAGACCTTGGCGCGCGACTTGCCGAAGGACATCACACCGCCTGCGCCTCCGCCGCCCATCCGCCTGAGCATGAAAGTCCAAAAAAAGATGATGAGCAGGAATGGAAAGACCCAAAAGAAGAAGCTCTTCCACCAATCCGCCTCCTGGCGTCCTTCGAACTCGATACCGCGTTCCATCAAGTCCTTGACGAGTTGGTCGTCTTCTACGCGCTGCGTCTCAAAATGACGGCTGACCGTAGTTCCCGCTGAATCCCATTTCATTTCGCCCAGAATCTTTTCCTGGGTGACCGCTACTCGGATGATTTGATCGGCTTCGATCAGATTGCGAAACTGCGAATACGATATTTTTGCGTACTTGGGCCCGCCAAGAAAGGCCTGTGCGACAAGCAATGCAAGCAACACCACAACCAAATACCAGACCGAGAAGTTGAATTTTCGGCCCTGCGGCTGGAGTGAAGGTTTCTTCTTAGGGTTTTCGTTCTCTATTGACACGTTCTAGAAATCTACTCCTCGAATAGCCAGGATTCCCTGACGGTAAGCATGTTTGACTTCGCGCATTTCAGTTACGGTATCCGCCCGATCGATAACTTCCTGCGGAGCCCCCCGCCCTGTCAGAATTAATGTCGTTGAAGACGGACGATCGTTCAGCACGTCTAATACATCCTGAGTTGTCAGCAGTTTCAGACCAACCGCGACGAAAATTTCATCCAACAATACAAGTCTGTAATCCCCCGATCTCAGTCGTTCGCGGGCATAGGCAAGCGCTTCCCGCGCCGCTTGCTCATGATCCTCGCGCGGCAGTGTATCGTCCACTATGCCTACGAACCCCTTGCCCATGCGGTGAAACTCCACTTCAGGCTCAAGGCGTCGAATGGACTTCATCTCACCATAGCTCCAACTTCCTTTGATGAATTGGATAATGAGACAGCGGTGTCCGTAACCCACGGCTCGAAGCACCGTACCCAGTGCCGCGGTGGTCTTGCCCTTGCCGTCCCCTGTATTGACCAGGACGAGCCCGCGAGGTTCTCGCTCCTTGGCGGCGAGTTCCGCTGTCGAATTCACATTGGTCACTTCCACATTAATCCCATTTGCAGCGACAGATTATCCGGTGGAAACACGTGCTGCCAACGATCCGCATCATCGGGACTCCACGTCAGTACAGGTTCAATAAACGCGCCGAGATTCTCCCCGTGAAAGGCGCGATATCCAATCATCATGTTAAGTCCAAACCACGCTGCCCGAGTGCTGCGCTCATTTCGGCGGCCCTGGTCCATCCGCGTTCCCGAGCTTCCCCAACGCACTAACGGACCCGTGCCGACATAGAAATCATCACATTCATGAAACGGGAAGAAGTGCAGATCCAGTCCAAGATCCAGCTCTCTGAAGTAACTGCGATCCGTTCGCACCTCGCCGTAACATGTGTCGCAAATCAATGTCGTGATCGTGCTGCGCATCCAAAGGTAATCCAAGTGAGGAACCAATTCCCAACTCTCATCAGCCGGCTGTATTCGACGAAATCCCAGTCTCGTCGCACCGGTCCCAGCGGCAGCGTATCCTTCGTCGTTCTTGTCCGCGCTCCAATAGGTGCGCGTAAATCCCCATGACAAGCCGTAACTCACCGATTTCGCGTCTTGATCGCCATCATCAGCGCACACCAGAGTCTAATAGACTAAAACACAAACGGCAGCCACAAACCACAGCTTCAACATAACTCCTCCTCAGTGCAATGGGTTCCGGCAACTTAGTCCGGTCAGTAGGCCTTGGAGAATATTACACGCTGCGAGGAAGGCTTGCCCGTCAGCATGCATTTCCCAGTTTCTTTCTTGCCCTCCA
The DNA here is from genome assembly GCA_964631675.1 of uncultured Alphaproteobacteria bacterium. GTDB lineage: Bacteria > Electryoneota > RPQS01 > RPQS01 > RPQS01 > CAZVXJ01. The sequence continues at coordinate 653 of CAZVXJ010000407.1, read as the reverse complement.
GTGGAATCACCCGCAGCGTCGCTTTGGTTTCTTCCTGAATTCGTTTCTCATCGGCAGTGTCCCCTGCCCAGTGTGCCCAAGCGAATCCTTCTTCTCCTTGCATCAGGGCTTTCAACTCGTCGTAAGAATTTACTTCACGCGACTCTTGGTCCATTCTCTTTTTTGCGTTAGCAAACATCTCTCGCTGAATGCGATCGAGCAATCCTTGTGCGTCGTGAGCAAGCGTGTTCAGTGGTGCTGTAAGCTTTTCCTTGGAGTGCCTTAGTGTGACAACGGCCTGGTTGCTTTCCAAATCGCGCGGACCAATTTCGATGCGAAGCGGATAGCCAAACAGTTCCGCCTCCGCGAATTTAACTCCCGGAGTCACATTATCGCGTGTATCGAGTTTCACACGAATCCCAATATCTCGCAGTTCTTGAGAAAGCTGAGTGGCTGCCTGGAGGACACGGCCACGTTCGTCATCCTTGCGGACAATGGGAATAATGACGACCGGTTGAAATGCCAGCTTAGGCGGAATAACCACACCGTCGTCGTCGCTGTGAGACATGATGATGGCGCCCACCAGCCGTGTTGAAACGCCCCATGATGTCGCCCAAACGTGTTCCAGCTCGTTCCGTTCGACGGCTAATTCGAAGAGCGACCTGGCATATCTT
>CAZVXJ010000406.1:0-2699 GCA_964631675.1 uncultured Alphaproteobacteria bacterium | reverse complement strand
AGCACCTTGCCAAATCCGGAGAAACACCGGTATAGCTTTACTTCTCTCGGTGCCGATATTTGTTTTCACTCGCCAGAGCGGGCCGAACAGGCCGGATATTTGAGCGATTGGCTGCAAACCGTCTATGAAGTGTCCACCGAGTCATCTTTTAGTTGCAAAAACCGGGAGAAGCTTCTCCAATTAGCAGAAGCGGTACAAGGAGACGGTGAGCAGGCATTCATCGTTCCTGAGGACGTCACCGTGCAAACGTGGATGGACTTTGGGGATTTCTTAGAGAGAACCTGGGGAATAAGTCAGTTTGCGATTATTCGCCGTTTAGATGGTCAATGATGTGGCCGCCCGTCCCTGCTTTTATGAGAAACGGGACCGCTAGTCGTAAACGATACACCCGGTATCGTTGGTTTTTCTTCGTCGACAATCAGTTTCATACTTGGATTCATCTCCCTTATTCTCCGTTCCAGAATTTCAGCTTCAGTACCGGATAACTCCGCTGGATCGGGTAGTCCCAATGGGTGTATTGGGAACGGAAAAAAGATTCCAGCTGCTATTTCAAATCCAGGTTTGCACTCCGAGTGTTTGCTTGATAGTCCCGCTAGACCTAGCTTTCCGTCCCACGCGAGTGGGCGGAAATTACAGTCTTGGACTCCTGGCCCAAAGCGTGTGCCCTCTGCTGTTATAAATCGAAAGCCTAAGTGCTGACACCAATCACAATCGGTCTTCAATCCACTACCTTCGGAGATGGCTGAAGCAGCAGCACTTTGAAGTGATAAGTTCAGCGATTCTGCCTTTTCTCTCAGCGCTGTATCCCGTAGCTTCCCTCCGTGTTCCAGTGTATTGGACACTCCGTAAGCATCATTCGCGAGTTTCTTATAGTTGACATTGTCATCGTTTTTGCCAGAAGGCCGAAAGAATAACTTGGCGTGTTTGGCGGACTTGTAACCGAGCTTTTTCACCGCGCCACAACTGCACTTGCTCTCGTTGTAATCTTGGGCCAACTCTGCGGCTTTCGCTCCCATGGTTTCGACAGAAGTCCAAAGTTCCCGCAGAATTTCGTAAGGTGAGTGTGCAGAAACACCGCATCTAAATGCCCTGAGCGCGATTGCGACTTCCTCGGGCTTCTCGCCGCAGAGCTGCTCGATCTTTTGCCGGTTGACTGGAACCCGGCTCCGTTTGAAACTTTCGACTGGAACAATTACTCGGAATGGGACATTCAGTTCTGATTTTGCAAGAGTAAGTGCGAGTACTTCGTATGATGCGGGTGCGAATGCGACGAAGGAAACTGCGTCGGTAAATTCGTCCATGATATCGAATGACTCGAAATAAGCTGCCTTTATGTCGTCTCTTGCTAAATGAACGTCAACGACGGAAACGCTTTCGCCACTCTCCGAGATTTGAATTGGGAAACATCTAATCGACCAAGACTTGTTTGAAATCTCAGAAGGCAGATCAGCAAACGACTTGAAGAAAAAACGTGCCCGCCATTCAGTCATTGAATTCCTTCCTTTAGTCTCACAGAATCCAATCACCTCAGTAGCAGGCATGTCAATGCGTACATGATGCCCAAACTGTTTCAACTGACAACGGGTAGTCCTGAAGCCCTTATATAAAGAGCGTTTCGCGGGTCACGGTGGAGAAATTCTATCCGGACTCTGGCCGATTAGTCCTTTAGTCTGTTTGCTGGGATCCACCATCACAGAAATATCCACGACACGGTTCAGGCGGTACAGATATTTGATCAGCAGATCTGTGCTGAACTTGTCGATACAGATTCGGTTCAGTTCCGCGACTCGGGGTTGCTGGACGCCCAACATTTCGGCTGCTTCCTCTTGCGTCCATTCGTTCTCCTCGATTATTGCCTTTATCTCAGCAATTAGCATGACCTTATGGACCAGGACTTCACAGGCTTCTCCCTTAAAGCCCTTGCTTCGAATGACTTTGCGGTAATAGGCGCGAATGTCACTCATGGCCATCTATTCATCGACAAGCTCATCGTCGCTCGGTGCGGTGCACTTGAATGATTGCCTGTGCCAGGGCGTGGGACCTAGCTTTTGTAATGCGCGGCGATGTTCTTTAGAGGGATATCCTTTGTTGTTTTCCCAGTTATACCCCGGGTATTCGTCTGCCAACTCGATAATGAGCCGATCTCGATGGACCTTTGCGACGATAGAGGCAGCCGCTATAGCCGCACTCTTTGTGTCACCTTTTGGCACCGGATACGTTCTATAGGGCAAGTCATCTACCGTTCGTTTTCCATCAAAAAGAATGGCTGCGTCTCGTAGGTTCTCTGGAAGCAATGTATGCAATGTCATCACGGCACGCCTCATGGCTAAAAGCGTCGCCTGCAATATGTTGATCTCGTCTATCTCCGTCGGTGACGCCGAGCCAATTGCCCACCAGGCGCAACTGCGAATGACTTTGGCCAGGTTCTCTCGATGAGATTGGCCAACCTGTTTGGAGTCGTTCAGCTTACCGAGCTGCTGCGCTAGGCTGCTCACTTTTTCCAGTCTCGGGAGCATGACCGCAGCAGCAATAACCGGTCCGGCGAGGCACCCACGGCCCACCTCGTCAACGCCAATCACTCCAGCGCCTAGGTGCTCAAACAGATAGAGCTGACCTTTGATGTTTTTGCTTTTGGACTTAACCGGCCTCTTGGTACCACTCTCTTTGCGCCAACGATGTTCGATGCGTCGATCGAATGC
>CAZVXJ010000405.1:0-2708 GCA_964631675.1 uncultured Alphaproteobacteria bacterium | reverse complement strand
GAGTATTTTTCTCAAGTCGATGTTGCACTTCACGGGGTTAATTGTGCATCTGCACAAATTGCCGAAATCGATATCTACAACTCCGGTTCATTTTTCAACGATGCGGAAGTTCCACCCGCTGCTCGTGCCATCATTTTAAATCGCTGTCTGCAAGAGAAAACCGTGCGGCTGTTATTAGTAGAATCGCGCCCCGAATATCTTACTCCAACTCGCCTGCGCGACATGCGACGCATATTGAACCGGGAATCCCAAGTGGCTATGGAAATTGGGATTGGCCTTGAAACAGTTGACGATTATCTCCGCGAGCAATGCCTCAACAAAGGTTTCACCAGGAAGATGTTCGAACGTGCAGTAGGTGTGATTTCAGAAGAAGGATTTGATTTGTTCACCTACGTTCTTCTTAAGCCAGTGGAGATGTCAGAGCGGAATGCAGTGGTTGAAGCCATACGCACAGCGCAATATGTGCATGAAGTGGCTACAAGGTACAGCGTGCGAGCACGCATCGGACTTCAACCCATGTTTGTTGTGCCAAAGACCTCTCTAGCCATAGACTTTCTGACAGGACATTATTCCCCGCCTTCGTTGTGGTCAGTAATTGTGGCAACACAGGCAATTGCTCATCTTGGAGATGTGGTAGTGGGGTTGTCAGATGAAGGACTCAGTCCACTTGCATATCCGTCTTCCTGCAATTCTTGCCGTGAAAATATTTTAGGATCGTTGATGAATTTCAATGCAACACAGAACAAAACATCGCTGGCGATTATTCGTTGCCAGTGTTGTTCTACAGATAGCTCAGTTGCGAATCACACTCAGCAACTGACCAGTGCTACTCCTATCAGAATTAGCCCAAGCCCAATCCAATGACGTGGCTTCAGTCTATGGCCAAGTATTCTTCTTCTTATTAAAATCGTGATGGCAATAGCAAGCGAAGCAAAAGCAATAATGATGGTTTTATGATTTGTCATGATATCCTCTCATGCAAATCCAAACTTGATGGCCATTTTCCCCAAGCTCAATTGAAGAGCCTATGTTCATGCAGAAAGCCTCAATCAGTCAGCACTTACGCAGCAAGCAGCGCGCCGTGAAATCTCCCATGTCGGCCTCACAGAGAGCCAGCGACTCACAATCGCGATCGCGTCCTCCTTAGTCGCCGCCAGCAACTGCAGGCGTTGAGTACTGACACCGGCAGCAGAAATCACAGACATAGTTTACCCCCCATTCCCAGTACAAGCTCAGTCCAGGACATCGATATCGACAACCAATCTAAACCCAACGGCTCTTCGCTCGCAATCGCTTGCCTTGAAATCGTGGAGAATACCATCAACGATTTTCAGCCAGCATGTTGCAAAACAATACGCCTTGCTCGATCACACCATCCAACGCCTGATGCGGCAGCGGATCGAACCTGTGTTTCGGCATATTGCGCTTCACGCTCTCGCGGTAACCTTTTCGGAGCAGCGCCATTGCATACGTTTTGATGTCCAGCAATGCGAGAACTGGCTTTCGCCCCCGAAACGGATCAGATAGCAACAGACGAACATAATATCGAACGCCGCCAGATAACCGACAAGACCAGGCGGCCCTGCAGAGATTTGAGCCACGCGACATATCGCGGCATCACGGCTGCGAGCGGCTCCTGATCACCCATTTGTTGATAATCAATCCCACATCACAGTTGTTCGTCAGTTCAGTTGGCTGTTACAACTTGCGACTTGGCTGTTCGTGAAGGCCGAGCAATATCAGGTCATTTGGCGTAGGGATCGAGAGGAGTTTGGCGATACCTTCGTCACTCATTGACTTACCTTTCCAAATACGAACCCATGTGTTCGAGATTACGAAAAAGTACGATGATGCGTAATCACGTCGTGGGCCGAGAGGGATTGCCCAGACAGCACATTGATCGTCGCTGACACGCGTATAAAAATAGTAGTAATTCCTCACGCGCGCCTGTCTCCCTTCCGCACTATACTTCGGCACCGGACTCGTATGCCAGATCAGCTCGTTCATCTCCGTGAAGTTGCGGGGAAAGCGTTTGATGCGCGAGTGAAAAAGCCGCAGGTCTTTGATGAGCTTATCGATTTGCGGCTGCGGCATGCTCACCTGCGCGTCGCGGAAGAGCGAGTAAACGCGCCAGCCGTAACCTCCAATGCCCGCCAATAACGCCAGCGCAAAAGTAGCGTGGGCGATTTTGAGTTTGCCGAACCTGGTTTTCGCATTCGCTGGTTTCATTCGCGTGGCTCCCGCCAGCCTTCCAGGCCGTCATCAAACATAGGCGAGTGATCCTCATCCATCTCCGCAAGATCATACTCGCCGTCCGTCGCATTGCGCTGTGAGGCCTCCAACCATTGATCCACTCTCGATTCAAATGCAGATGAACCGGCAAGGGGATCGCTCTCCATCCCTGGTTTCGCCGCTATGGTAGGGATTGCCTGGCCTTGTTTGAATTGGATCTCCCGTTTCGAGTGTGGCGGATTTTCAAGGCGGGCATATTTTGGGAAGCTCAATCGGACAGGCGGCGCGTTGCTGATGACTGCGACGGCCTGTTTGTATTTCACCATCTGCCGGATTTCGCTCGCATCCATCAAAGGGCGGCCGACTTCGCTCGATCGCTCGGAGTCGAACTCATCGCCGCGGCGCACATCCACCGACGTGGATTGCAAGACGGTGGTCGTTCCCAATCGCTTCGACGCATACTCCGCCGTTCGCTG
>CAZVXJ010000404.1:0-2714 GCA_964631675.1 uncultured Alphaproteobacteria bacterium | reverse complement strand
CCGAGTCGGTCGGCGTTGGTCTGGTTGATCCGAAGTTGACAATCACTCCGCACGGGCAGCTCATGCTCAGCGGGGGTTCGGTGAAGCGACTGAAATCGGGTGCCGAGAGTTATCGTTCCGTGGTTCGGTTTTCCGAGAACGGCAGCGATTGGAACGAAGGGCAGTTTACCGGGGATACCGAGAATTGGCTCTGGAGCCCCGCCTGGAAGGATGGCACCGTCTACAGTGTCGGCTATGAAGTCGCGCCGCAGGGACCGAATAAGGGCCTCGCTTACCTGTATCGCAGTTCAGACGGTTCTACATGGAATACTTCTGAACGGATCGCGTTTCCCAATGGCAACGAGGCGGCTCTGGTATTCGAAGCCTGTGGTACGGCCCATGCCTTGCTCCGCCGGGATGGAATCAATTCGAACTTGAATGCTCAGCTGGGTACGGCCGAGGCTCCTTATACCCACTGGACATGGCAGGATCTGGGCATTCGCATTGGCGGTCCTGAGATGATCCAACTGCCTGACGGGCGTCTCTTGGCAACCACACGACTCTATGACGACGGCGCCCACACTTCGCTTTCATGGATCGATCCCGCTGCCGGCACACTGACCGAGGCATTGCGTTTGCCTTCTGGCGGCGACACTAGTTACGCGGGAATGGTACTGCATGATGGAATGCTGTGGGTGTCTTACTATTCCAGTCATGAGGGAAGAACCAGCATCTATTTGGCAAAAATCGCAATTGAATCTGCTCCGAAATCAAACTCCGAAAGCCAATAAGTAATTTGCACCATCCATTTCGTTTAGTGGAGACGCGAACATGCGAGAAATGATTACTGATAATCAGGCATGCAAGAGGTCACAGAGTATGGCTGGTCATCGCCCAGCGGATCGATATCGCAATCCTCCCAATTCAATACCCTGTGGCTTTACGCTAGTCGAGCTGCTCGTGGTAATTGCAATCATAGGAATCCTGGTTGCGCTCTTACTGCCGGCCGTCCAATCGGCCCGCGAATCTGCCAGGAAGGTGCAGTGCTTAAACAGATTCAAGCAAGTTGGATTGGCACTGCACAACTACCATAGCGTACGCCGCAGCTTTCCTCAGGGAATGGACATGTGGTGGAGAGCGTCTCCGCCTGCGTGTTTCAAGGGGGATGGAGGTAGCTTTATTGGATTCGGATGGAGCGCATTTATCCTTCCCTATATGGAGGAGCAAGCCATTTTCGATCGGTTCGATTTGAAGAAAACACCGTTTGACCGCGGGATTAATTTCAAGACAGCCGCCGAGCGGATTGAGGGCTATTTATGCCCGAGTGATCCCAACACGGGCGTACTGGTCGTCTACGGCGGTGGTGCTACGAACGGCACACATCCCGACGAAGATATGCGCGAAACAAACATGGCGGGGGTGACGGATTCCGTGGATTTCGGTTGTGCTCCTTTTCCCGATGACTGGCCGAAGACCTTTCCCAATGCCAATGGCATGATGGGATTACATAAGGGCTGCAAGATAGCGCAGGTTACAGACGGCACAAGCAATACGCTCTTTGTGGGGGAGGTGACCGGCGATATTCCAGACAAGCACTCGGGCTACTTTTGGGTCAATTTCAACTTGCAAGATACCCGCGACGGAATCAATGGGCCCTTTACCATGCCGGGTGGCAAATATTCGACCAATTCAGCGGCTGGGATCTCCGGATTCCGTGATGCCGGGTTCTCTAGCTGGCACCCAGGTGGTTGCCATTTTCTCCTTGCCGACGGAAGCGCTCGCTTTATTACTGAGGAGATCTCAGCTCATCTGTTAGCTGCTCTAACTACCCGGTCCAATGGAGAGGCGCTGACCGATGACAATTAATGACCCGCGACAATGTCGTGCCGCAGCCCGGAATAAGATGCGGTATTTCGCGAGCGTGTTGTGTCTTCTGGTCGCTCTTCTACTATCCGGCTGCAGTGATAAACGTTTTGAGCGAGTCGTCGTATCTGGTGCCGTAACGTACAAGGGCGAGCCTGTGCAGCAGGGTGAGATCCGCTTTCTGCCCGACGCACACTCTCACGTGCCGATGTCAGGCGCATATATCGTCGACGGTCGCTACCTGGCTAACGCGAAAGGCGGCGTTCCGGTAGGCACATTCCAAGTCGAAATCCAAGCGTTCCGAGGCGATAGCGATGATCGCGGTATCGATAGCCGAACTTCGAGAACTACGAAGCAGCAGTATTTGCCGGCTAAGTACAACACCCAAACCGTTTTGACGTTGTCGCTGGATTCGACTGAATCGGCGGTAACACAGGATTATGAACTTCAATGATACTCATCAATTGCGAGCCTTACCGCGTCTCGAACAGTCGAGGAGTAGCGCATTTTGCGCAAACCTCCTAGCACATTGCACTTACCATCTCCTTGGATTACAGTTCAGGGATGAGTTCAAAGTGGCCCCGCGTGGTCTTGGAACAGCGATTCGTGAACAAGCCAGACATCCTCATTATCGGCGGCGGCATTATTGGAGCTGCGTGTGCGCTTGAGCTATCGCAGCGCGGGGCATCTGTCGTCGTCATCGACAAGGGGGAGATCGGACACGGTTGCTCGTACGGTAATGCCGGTTGGGTCACACCTTGCTTCGCGATGCCACTGCCCATGCCTGGCATGATCTTAAAGACTCTCAAGAGGCTAAACGATCCGGATAGTCCGCTATACATTAAACCAACCTGTAGTTGGCAGTTGGTACG
>CAZVXJ010000403.1:0-2717 GCA_964631675.1 uncultured Alphaproteobacteria bacterium | reverse complement strand
TCGGGTGGATCGACGGCGGCGAGTACAACAACGATTACGATTTCGGCGCGCTATTCTCAACGCTCGACGCCACGGTTAATTTCACCCAGTACGACGGCGACCACAACGGCGATGTCGACGCGGTTGTGTTTATTCGTTCACGCACGGGAATGGAAGATTCACAAAACCCCAATGACATCTGGTCATACGCCTACATATTCTCGCCACATTCCGGCTGGGGGCCGTACGACGGCATGTGGATTCCGCGATGGAACACCTCCCCCGAAACCCGACCATTGCGCAATCCGCTCAACCCGACTCAATTCACCGGGCTCGATACCCTGAACCGAATTCGTGTCTTCGCCCACGAACTTCACCACAATCTTGGCCTTCCCGATTTGTACGACTACGACGACAAGCTGAACCCGAACACCTTTTTCACACCCAATGACCTGAACGACCATCCGATGAACGACTGGGATATCATGGGCTACTACGGGTACGGCCTTTTTTCGCTCGGCAGTGAAATCTCATCTCATCTCTGCGGCTGGTCAAAGAAATCACTCGGCTGGCTCACTCCGATTACACTCAACGATGCCTCGTACACTGCACTGAAGATCTACGAGGTCGAAACGCACGCCGACAGTTCGCTCTACATGATCCCGATCAACTCGGGCGGCACCGAGTATTTTCTTTTAGAATACCGCAACCCCCGGTCGAGCGGAAAATTTGACCACAAGGATTCCGACTATTCCTGTTACTTCCACCCCAAACTGAAATTTGGCTGTGACTCACTTGACCGTGGCCTCATGATCACCCACGTCGATGATCAATGGGAGTGGGGAAATAACGGCACTCCGGGGTCGCCGAATTATCATGTGAAAGTCGTCGATGCCGGTTACAACCCCTCGTTTGATTACACGCACAATCCCGGCGGCAATGTAACCGACTCAGCCCAGTGGTGGTATCCATACGAAACGCAATTGGGCGCCCTATTTTCATCGGAGACCCCCGGCCAGACCACCTTTAGCCCCACCACTACCCCCAACAGCGACGGCTATACTGGCCCGACGGGCCTGACTGTTATTGTCGATTCAATTGTAGGCGACCATCTTTTTGTGCGAGTCACACAGAAAGACACCGACGGCGATGGAATTATCGACCGTCTCGACGGCTGTCCAAGTGATCCATTCAACGACGCCGACAACGATGGCCTCTGCGCCGGCAACGACAACTGCCCCGGTGTAAGCAATCCCCTTCAGCAAGACTCGAATAACGACGGAATCGGCGACGCCTGTTGTTGCATCGGCTCGACCGGCAATATCGATTGTGACCTGGGAAACGGTATAGACATTTCCGACCTGAGCGCCTTGATCGACTATTTGTATATCAGCTTCACGCCACTCTGTTGTCCGAACGAGGCCAACACTGACGGCCAGCCCGGTGTCGACATCGCCGACCTGAGCGCGCTTATTGACTATCTCTACATCTCATTCACACCCGTCGCGGGGTGTCAGTGAAAAGGGAAGTGAACAATGAAATTCACGATGTATTTCGTTGGCTTGTGGATACTCGCCGGCGCTTCGTCACTAAAAGCGGCGCCGCCGATTCCGACGAATCATGCAATCTCTTTCCCATCGCCAAATCTTCAGAACGAGGAACAAGTCTGCGCCTCACCCATCGACAGTAATATTCTAATCGCGGTGTGGCGGGACTTTCGGTTGGGGTACCGCCAGATTGGTATCGGTCGTTCAACGGATGGCGGCAATACATGGAGCGATTCACTCCTATCGCCGAGTAAACAGGTTTTTGTCTGGCAGTCTGATCCCGCACTTTCTGTTAGTCAAGAGGGCAAATTCTATATGTGCCAACTCGACTTCACAACAGGTGGCCCCAAAGACTCCTCTTGCATAACCATTCTCAAATCGGAAGACGGCGGTCTATCTTGGCAGGGTCCGATCATTGTTGAAGGGGTTGCCCGACAGCCCGGCTATTTCGAGGACAAAGAGTTCATCACCACAGATCGATCACTTAGCCCATACGGTGGAAATACCTATGTCTCCTGGACACGATTCCTCACCGGCGCGGGATCTTACGCTGTCATGCTGGGAGTGCTTCCGGCCGACTCCGGCTACTTTCGTCAGCCGCTGACAATTCTTCAAGGTTCAGAGACCTTCGGTCAGTTTTCTTCTCCTCTTGTTGGAAGTGACGGAGCAGTCTATGTAGTATGGTCGTCACAGGAGAGCTTTGACGGGTATTCCCTAGTTTTTAGAAAATCGACTGACGGTGGATTGTCGTTCGCCCCCAAGAAAGTCATACGCCAGACTTTCGGCAGTTGGACAAATACAGAATCCGGCCCGGCCTATGATCAGGCATCACCTGCCGCAGATATCTCGGGTGGACCATTCAACGGCCAGCTCTACATAGCTTACGCGTCACAAGATACCTCCAACCATCCGGTAGCCGACTTCAATATCGAATTCATTCGATCTTCAGACGGCGGAGATCATTGGAGTGAACCAATCTTCATCAATGACGATACCACAGGACCGGGAGCCCGATATGATCAATTTCATCCCTGGATGGTCTGCAATGAAGAAGGAACCTTGATCGCAGTCTGGTACGATCAACGCACAGATCCTGTGAATCACACCAAGTTCGATGTCTTCGCCGCATACTCCTTTGACGGAGGAACGAGTTTCTCGACAAACCATCGAATATCTGAAGATCGAATGAAT
>CAZVXJ010000402.1:0-2722 GCA_964631675.1 uncultured Alphaproteobacteria bacterium | reverse complement strand
TAGGAGCCGCTATGCCCACAGCAACTCTGTCATGGGAGTGGGTAGGTGGAGTGCAAATAAGTCTGAGTCTGGAGAAGTCATGAACAGAACATCTCGACTGGGCTTGACAATGTTGACCACAAGAGACGAGAAAAAGACCTTCAATTCTGAGTCTGTATTTGATTCAGAAGGATCTTTGAAAATCAGGGAATGGCTGACCACGGATCAAGCGGCGGATTACCTCGGACTTTCGCCTGGCGCATTGAGGAACATGACTTCTAATGGAAATGTTCCATATCACAAGCTAGGGAGACGAAACCGTTATTCCGTGGTCGAACTAAGACAACTGCTCCTTTCTTCAAATAAAGGAGGCAGTCATGGCAATAAAAAATGATCCCAAAAAACCTGGAACTTTTTTCGTGAGTTACGGAAAAAGAAATCCAGCCACAGGACAGCCCGTTTCATTAACAAGAACGGGATTTAAAACGAAATCAGAAGCACACCGAGCCTACAAAGAAATGGTCATTGCGGTTGAAGATCGAATCAGGAAGAAAAACGTTCCGACGTGGTCAAAGATGTTGGAAGAGTTTCTTGAGGCGAGTCTTAACCGCGGTCTCATGCAGAAGACAGTGTATGACTACAAGGTCTGTCTTGAGGCGCATACGCTTGGTGCATGGGGCAATCGTCTCATTGACACCATTACAACTCAGGAGATTCGCCTATTATTACAAGAAAAAGTAGGAGAGCGGGCACCATCACATCAGCGGTACATTCTGAAATGCATCAGAGCTGTTTTTAATTACGCTTTTGAGGCGGCTCAAATACTGCGAAATCCAACACCACAGTTGCAATTTAAGGTTGGAGATAAAATTCAGAAGGTACTCACCGAAGATCAGGCTCGTATTCTTTTGGTTAGGGCAAGGGAATTGGGTTGGAAATGGTACCCGCACTATTCGCTAGCACTTTACACAGGGATGAGAAATGGCGAGCTATACGCACTTCGTTGGGAGAATGTAGATTTTGAGCGTCGTACAATTCTTGTGAACTGTGCTTGGAATAGTAAGGATGGATTTAAGTCCACTAAGTCGGGCGATGATCGCATGATTGAAATTGCACCAACTTTGTTACCGATACTTCGAGACATGAAAGAAACCGCAGATGGCTCTCCTTTTGTTCTGCCCCATTTGTATGAGTGGCAGAAGGGAGAGCAGGCGAGGCAACTTTCAACCTTTCTGCTGTCGAATGGACTACCAGAAGTCAGGTTTCACGACCTTAGAGCTACCTGGGCGACGATCCTTTTAAGCAAGGGAGTCGAACCCATTAAGGTTATGAAAATGGGTGGATGGAAGGATTTAGAGACGATGATGATTTACGCAAGGAAGGCTGGGGTAGATATTCGTGGCGCGATGGATTGTTTGAATCTTCACACCGACTCAGACCCCAATAAAATCCTACATCTAACGTCGATGTTGTGAGACGTATTTAGAGATAGCGGAGCGATTGAAATGAAAGAGCTTTTTCATCTCAGCACCCTCTCCGCCATTATTGAACGTGCGGGACCTGCGAGCCGGTTCTCTGAAGCAGCCGTGAGATTTCCCGCCACTGCGACCGGTCTTCCGGCGTGACGAGCGAAACCGCGTGGCCCTTCGCTCCGGCGCGGCCGGTGCGGCCGATCCGGTGGATGTAGTCGTCCGAAGACTGCGGAAGATCGTAGTTCACAACATGGGCGATCTGGGAAACGTCAATGCCGCGCGCCGCGATGTCGGTCGCGACGAGCACCCGGACCTGGCCCCGGCGAAACGCGGTCAAGGCCGCGGTCCTCTGGCCCTGCGATCGGCCGCCATGAAGACGGTTTGCCTGGATTCCGTAGCTCAACAGATAACGCGTGACCCGGTCGGTCCGCGACTTGGTGCGGGCGAACACGAGCACCGAACCCTGCCGGGCTTTCAGCTCCGCCAGAAGCGTCTCGTTCTTTCGCTGCACGGTGGTTGAAATCACCGATTGGTGGATCTCAGGCGCGGCCTGCGAAATCTGTCCCGCGGCGACTTGCACAGGATTGACGAGGTAACGATGGGCGAGCCGGTCGAGTTCTTTGGCCCAGGTCGCGGTGAAAAAGAGCGTCTGCCGGTTTTTGGGCAGATGTTTCAGAATCTCGGAAAGCTGAGGGGCAAATCCCATGTCGAGCATCCGGTCCGCTTCGTCCAATACAAGGAAGGCGACATCAGACAGGCGGACGGATCTGCGCTGGAGGTGATCAATCAGACGGCCAGGAGTCGCTATAATGAAACGGGGTTTGGCTGAAAGCGCCTGCATCTGCGGACGCATCGGGAGACCGCCGATCAGGTTCGCCGAGCGCATCCCCGGGATGCTTCGGGTCAGCGTCTTCCAGAACGCTTCGATCTGGCAGGCGAGTTCACGGGTGGGAACCAATACGAGCGCGGTTCCGGCGGTTCCGGTCATCAGGCGGGTGAGGATCGGAATGCAAAAGGCGGCGGTCTTGCCGCTGCCCGTTTGCGCGGATCCGATGAGGTCGCGCCCCGCAAGAGCGACCGGGATCGCCTTGGCCTGGATCGGTGTCGGTGTTTGAAAGCGGAGTGCCGCCAGCGAATCGAGGATCGCCTTGGGGACCGAGGGGAACAAATGATGGAACGAATCGTGTTTTTGCATTTTCTGTTTTCTTACTTTTCTGGTTTCTTCTTGAGCACAGCCTCACAGGTGGCGCAAAGAAAGATCTGGTTGGTGG
>CAZVXJ010000401.1:0-2722 GCA_964631675.1 uncultured Alphaproteobacteria bacterium | reverse complement strand
GAAGAGAAGTGGTTCGTCTACACCGATGGCAAGAAACCACGATGCCCATTTTGTGGATGGTCCCTGCAGCAACGCATTCCCGTTCTTGAGTTTCACTATGCCCCCCGTCGCGGCCAATTCCGCCCGGAGGGACACTTCTTAGTGGGGTGGAACCAACGCCCACTTCACAAGTGGCACGTATTTACGAACGTTCAACCGGTGGAAGGAGTAGACAGGGAGTCGGTCGCCTACGTTGCCTTTCACCAAGGACAATGGATTTTGATCAACAAACATCTCGAGTCGTTGGTGAGTCCGTCTGGGAATCCGGTTCCCATTGGTCAGGCGTGCCTTCTAAGGGAGGGAGATGAGATTCAATTGTCGAAGGATGACAAGGGACGATTGATCAGCGTCAGGATGATCCCATGATCGAAACTTTCGCGGAGACATCGATGCCACCACAAACAAAAAATAACGCTGAATTGCAGCGAGTTGTCGATCAGTTGGAACCAATGGGAACGCTTACACTTCGACCGCCTCGCGGTGAGTTTCAGGGGCCCGTCGTAATCCGCCGTCCCCTCACGATACAAGGTCAAGGGGGCACGATCTGGTGTCCGGTCGGACCTGTTCTCGTCGTGGAAGCCGACGGCGTCGAGCTACAAGATGTGAATATTGAGATCACTTCCAACGAACATGACCTGGACGGCGAGCGTGGATGCGCGCTAGTTGTGAAAGGCGGCCACTCGCCACACCTGCATTCTGTATCAGTAAGGGGAAATGTTTCAGGGATGCAGACCGAAGAGGGCGACTGGTGGTATCCCAGATCAATTCGATTGGGAAAACCGATCGCTGGGCAATCGCATGAGTTTAAGGTCCGCATAGTCGTACCCGTCCCTTGCAAGTTCCGGTCAGAGATCGATGGGCTGTCTGTCAGTCCCTCTGGAGTGAAGGCCGGGCCGTGCGAGGTAACCGTTCACCTCGAACCACTCGCTGCCGGAACCCGTCTACGGGGCACTTTGGCAATTTGCAGTGCGTTCTTGACCCGCAGAGTCGCCGTAACCGCCGTAGCGACACGTAACGCAACGGACAGAGGTGACGTCGGCAAAGGGCAAGTCATTTGGGAGCCTGCGGATTGGGCGGCGCTAACGTCTGCGTCTTCCCCCTCGCTTCCGACAGAGCGAAAGGATTCAAAGAACAGTACTCAACAGCCCCCACAGGAGGCAGGAGAACGAGCGAAGCAGGGTCCCAAGAAAAAAAGACAGGCATCAGTCAATCCGAAGTCAGAAGGCAAATCAAAGTCAATTCCGACTAAGCTGCCTACGGAAACGGCTCCCACGACGCACCAACGACCAGAGATACCAGCCGGATTCTCAGCCAATAGCGCTGAGCCGAAGGACGAGGGCAGCGAGTCAACGTCTCATAATAAGCCGCAAAAGGCGCTGACTCCGCCATCGCCCAAAGTGACAAGTATTCCGCTCGGGGGCGCTTGGTCTGCCACCACATCCCACTCGGAAACGCGCGACCTGGACACACATGCGACGTCGCCGCGTGAGCATGAGTCATTCGATGACGCCAATGACACTGAAGAGGCGGAATCGACTCGCCAAGAAACCGTTTCCGCAGAAGAGACAACGCTAATTGCGCAGCGACCGATTAAGAAGCGGAAATCGACTCCGTTATCTGGTGTGTTTGGGTCGGTTCAGGAAAGCGATGTTGGCAGCAAGGAGGTTGATGAACCATGCTCGGAGTCACAAGGCCACACAATTGAGCAGGCGAATGCCGAAGATGAGACTGAGGCGACATCGAAGCGTAGAAGAATGGTAAAGCCAAAGTCGGGTGTTGGTTTCTTTGCAGAAAACAAGGGTGACGACGAATGACTGTTCGTGGCTTTCGTTAGTTTGCGGTTATCAGAATTGAGCGAAGCATGAGCTACCCTACCATACTGCTGTTGCTCGTCATCGTTGTCTACAAGGCAGCGACAAACCGCCTCATGCTCCGCGCGTTTCGGTTCGATGCCAAAGTTCGCCAACTTTCTCCTCAGATTGAGGCTCTGCGACAATCACATTACGGTAATCCAGCGGCTTTTCAAGCAAACTGGAAGTCATTACTTACAAGTCACGGCGTCAATCTTGTCGATGGTGTGCTAATTCGACTCGTTGATTTCGTTGTTTTTGTCTTTGCCTGGGTTTTAGTACCATCACACTGGTTTAACAACGCGAGTTGCCTTTGGGCTCCAAGTATCAATGAGTTTGATCCCGGTTTTATTCTTCTCTGGTGGCTGGTTCATAACGCCCACACACTCGTGGTTAGGCGACAAGCCCCTATTCGCTGGCCCACTGGTCGACATTTCGTTGGACCAGTCTCCTTGCTTGTAATCGTTTACTTAGCAGCGTGGTACTGGCAATGGCCGGCGTACATATTCGTGTTCTGGTCAACGGTGGCAGTTTGTAATGCCTTGGGTTTCCTAGTGATTTGGCTCATCAGCCTCCGGCCTTCGCGTTCTGGTCAGGGCACGCCATCGCAGCACCAGGGAACGCTACAACATCAACCGGCACCAGCGGCACCGCAGGTATCACCGTCGCCTCCCAGGGCGGCACCATCACCATCGCCGGCCGCACGCGCCCCTGGTAACGCTCAAGCAACGCCGACTCCAATTCCTGCCGCCACCCACGCAACGGCCGCGGGACAAATGCCATTGGCACCGCCAGTCGCATCGATTGTTCTGCAAAAACTAATCGACGGCGCG
>CAZVXJ010000400.1:0-2736 GCA_964631675.1 uncultured Alphaproteobacteria bacterium | reverse complement strand
TGTAAAAACGAATTGCCATGAACTGGATTTAGAAGTTTACGCGTCCGCACGCATCATGCGATGCAGAATCGCTGCGTAATAGCCGCTTGAAAAAACGATGAGCGCAGTGGTTGCCCACAGAAGATATTCTGGCCGCAACCACGGTACGGCATCGTGGGAAAAGTAGATTGCGTATGAGATCAACGTAATCGCCTCTGCCACCATGGTGATCTTACCCGGCCAACTCGACTTCACCACTATGCCGGTCTTGCGATAGGCGTAATAGGCACCGCCCACGATCGCTGCATCTCGCGCCAGAATCAACGCTAGGAATCCCCACGGCAACGGATGCGATCGCCACGGAAGCGCCAGGAAAATTGCAAGACATCCTATCCAGGCTTTGTCCGCAATGGGATCCAAAACCTTGCCCCACTCTGACTCCTGGTGGAAAACCCGGGCGATCAGCCCGTCCAGCAGGTCAGTCAGCAAAGCAAGTCCCATCACAACCATTGCCCAGAAGTTTCCATTTCCCGCCTCACCTCGTTTCAGGAATATGAAGAGAGGAATCAATAAGAGCAGCCGCCCCACGCTGATGATGTTAGCGAAGGTGAGCAGCCGCCCCATGTCACCCCTTAACTTGGGCGGCAACGGTGAGAGAGCCGGTTTCACCCGAGCGGATTTGGAAATCGGTGACGTCACGAGTCCACTGATTTCAAGACACGGTCCAGTTCAGCTCTTGCCCATTCTTCATCTGAATGGCGATATATTTCCTCGTATTGCTCGTCGCACAGTTTTACAGGATACTTGCCCGTAAAGCAGGCGGCGCAGTAGCGTCCCGGTTCATCGGCCGCTGCAGCCAGCATTCCCGTCTCGGAAAGATATAGCAACGAATCGACTCCGAGATACTCTTTGATCTGCTCGGGAGTGTGCCAAGCCGCTATCAACTCTTCGCGCGTTGGAAAGTCCATGCCGTAGAAGCATGGCCACCTCACCGGAGGCGATGCAACTCGAATATGGATTTCCTTTACACCGGCTCGACGCAGCGTCCCGACGAGTTTCTTCAAGGTAGTCCCGCGAACGATGGAGTCTTCCACAATCACGACCCTTCTATCCTTCAGGACCCCCGAAACCGGATTGTACTTGATGCGCGTATTGTAGTCTCTCATAAAGGGAGAGGGATTGATGAATGTTCTCCCGATGTAGTGATTTCGTATAAGTCCAATCTCGAATTTGATACCCGTGCGGCGCGAATATCCGATGGCCGACGTATTGGAAGAATCCGGAACAGAAATCACGATGTCAGCATCGCACGGTGCCTCTTCTGCAAGAATTTTTCCAAGCTTTCGACGGCTGCGATCCACTGAGTCTCCAAAAATCTTGCTGTCCGGACGGGCAAAGTATATCAATTCGAAGATACACATATGCAAGTCGGGCGAGGCATAGCGAGAGGATTCTA
Organism: uncultured Alphaproteobacteria bacterium; assembly: GCA_964631675.1. Classification (GTDB taxonomy): domain Bacteria; phylum Electryoneota; class RPQS01; order RPQS01; family RPQS01; genus CAZVXJ01. The sequence goes on along the minus strand of CAZVXJ010000400.1, from coordinate 1,301 downwards.
CTCCTCTCGCACTAACAGTGACTATTTCACCGGGTTCAATGTCTCGCACATAGGCCGCCTCTATGAGGTCGAGCGCACAAGTTTCGGAGACAAAGAACAATGCGTCCCCTTTTTCCCCGAGACACAACGGGCGGAAGCCATGAGGATCGCGTGCGGCGATCAGTTCGTCGCGGCTGATGAAAACTAATGAAAAAGCTCCGGTAACCTGCCGGAGCGCCTCAGCGACACGGAGCGAAAGCGTCGCCTCCTTCGATCTGGCAATGAGGTGGACGAAAAGCTCAGTGTCCGACGCCGTTTGGAATATGGCGCCGTCCTCCTCCAAGCGCTTGCGTAATGGCCCCGCATTGGTCAAGTTGCCATTGTGCGCGACAGCAATCGGTCCATCCTTTGTCTGTGCTACAAGCGGCTGGATGTTCATGGGATTTGAACCTCCCGTCGTGGAGTAACGCACATGCCCAATGGCACGATTGCCTTTCAAGGACTGGAACTTGCTGTGATCCGTGAAGACATCAGCCACCAGACCCATGCCTCTTATATCGAATAGCGCCGTGCCATCGGTTGACACTATTCCGGCAGACTCTTGGCCCCTGTGCTGCAGAGCATACAAGCAAAGGAAACTAAGTTCAGCTGCATTTGGATGGGCAAACACGCCCACAATCCCGCAATGATCCCTGGGACGGTCTCTATCTGTAATGGGTTCCTCCAATCCTATTGAACTCAGGAATATACGAGTTGAGCATGTGATTGTCAACGAGCGACCCGGCGCCCCTCTTGCAAGTTCCGATGGGGAATGGTATCTTTAAGCCTGGTCTTATCATAGGCTGTACAGTCGTAGAAACCGGGCTGACCTCGGATCGGGCCGGTCGAGCGTGTGTTTTTGGCTATGTCGAAAAAATAACAATAATTTAAGGCGAGAGGTGGCAGCGAAGCCCCAGCCTCCCTCGCTCTTACACGAGAGGACTTGAGTCAGTGAAGGTAGTTGTAACGGGTGGAGCAGGATTCCTCGGACTCCACGTAGCACATTGTTTTGCACGAAATGGTTGGGAGATTGTTGTCACTGACATTGCCCCATTCGAGGCACATGAGTTTCCTTCAGGGACGGTGTACGTCGAGCACGACGTGCGCGATCGGCCCGGCTTTGACAAGATATTGAAGGAACACAAGCCACAGGCGGTGGTACATGGCGCGGCGGCGCTGCCACTGTGGAAACCAAAGGATATCTTTGACATCAACGTGCAAGGTACTCGCAATGTACTCGAGTCGTGCGTTGCGTGTGGTGTGAATCGCTGTGTGTTCGTATC
>CAZVXJ010000399.1:0-2751 GCA_964631675.1 uncultured Alphaproteobacteria bacterium | reverse complement strand
TACCGCCACTGATGTCAATGAATACCCGACCGTGGCCGGTATCAAGCAAAATTACAACAAAAACGGCTGTCTGACCTGGGATGGCGAGTGGCTATTCACGTATGACACCGAGAACCACATCATCGCTGCAAGCGCGTGCAATGGTAGCTCTTACTACCTGTACGATCCGATGCATCGCCAGATCCAGAAACAAGTAGGTTGCAGCACTAAGACGCGCTTCGTCTACGCTGGCTGGCAGCGCATCGCGGACTACGACGGTTCTGATAGCCTTGTTACTCGATATGTGTACGGCGATGGCATGGATGAGCCGTTCATTTCCGTCAGCAGCGGAGGCACTCTCACCTACCTGCACGCAGACAAGACTGGTTCAATTGTCGCAACCAGCAATTCATCTGGCGTTAATACTAACAAGTATGCATTTTCGCCGTTCGGAGAGTCTTCCTCTGTCTCAGCAGCTGGTTTCGGCTTCCAGGGGCAGCGTTTTGATGCTGAAACTGGACTTTATTACCACAAGTTCCGATATTACTCACCAAAACTAGGTCGGTTCCTGCAACCGGATCCCGCGGGACATCGCGCTGGACTAAATCTATACTCCTATGTCCAAAACGATCCGGTAAATCTGAGCGATCCGATGGGTCTTGAAAGCCAGACAGGATCGAGCATTTACGTGCCATTTGTTCTTCCATTTTCAATTCCAACTAAAGTTCGCCTCTTTGGCATTTCAAGCACCGTACCTGTACCTTTTCAGGGACTCATCCCTACCAACCCAATTTGGTTCACGTTCCAGTACGTTGCATTTGCTGAGCAATTCGTCAAATCTAATCCAACATTTTTCGCGGGTTGGTCTGCTGGTGATATCTACAATTTTAAGAACATGTTCAGGCATGCAGTGGGCATGGGATATTGGGTGTATGAAATTGGCTTGAACCCCACATTCGCTCAGTATGCTGAGATAGCTGCTCACGAAGTCGGCCCGCTCACCCTACAGGCTGGAATATCGGGTCTGACTGGCGACTGGAACAAATTGATCAGTGACTTTGCTGACGCGGAAGTAGACATCGCAAACAACGGAATTGGAATGCGAGAGGCGATGGCAATGTTCAACAATGGATACGACTGGAACACATTTGTGCTGCTCATGGCCACTGATGCGTACTTCAGCGCAAAAAATAAGTCGCCGGTGCTCAACAATCCTTCCACAGGAATGCAGCTATCTGGCTGACTACCATACCTTGTACGTCGAAAATTCATAGCCAGTTATCAAATTGTCCTTGTCGAAGTGAAACACAAGGATGTCACCGTAGTTGAGCGGAAAAGGTTGGTGAAGATCATAAGCAATGAATCGGTCAGAACGCAACGGACGGCATGGAGCGATGTGTATAGGATCAGCTGGAGACCCCAGTAGTTGAATCACCTGATCGGTTGTTTTAGGCAGATGTGTTTCTAGAGCGTGCATAAGATCAGGTAGCATCCGCCTGCGATCCATTGTCGACTCACACTTCCAGCGAGCAGAAGAAAACTGCATGAACTGCGGCCTTACTAATTCGACAAGTCCTACAAGCGCGCAGCAGAATGCCACGTATAGTCCGATTTTGGCGGTAGGTGCCTTCATCTTCATTCGCACTAGTGTTCCAATGCAAGTTCCCAAAGCAGCACTCACTGGGCACAAAACATACAATTGGGTAGTGAACAACAAAGAACTCATCTGCGCATGTTGGTTGTTGGAGAAAAGCACGTCACTCCAAGAGTTGGAATGATCAAATATCGTTACGAGTAAGGCCGTCAGCAGGCCGACGAAGCAACCTATTCCCTCGAAAGCGTACATAGTTCTCTTCCTAATCCAGCAAAACGGCCTCAGTTTACCATGCTCTTTGCAAGCCCCGCTTCAGACATGGTATAGATTCCGGAATAGTTAAGTTACGGAACAACCTGGATTTTCTCGAACTGCAGTCTTTCATAAGCCCGAGAACGAATGAATTAATTCACCGCCCCAGGATACTCTTATCCTGGGGCGGTCTTTCCCGCTTCCTCGGTATCACCCTATTTTTTGGCTCCTAGCCTCATCACGTTTAGTCAGCGAGCGTTTGAGCTTTTGTTTTTTGGGGAATGATAACTATAGAATACAGTATATGCACTGCATAGAAGGAGGTCGGCATATGATGCGTTTTCCAAAGAATGCGCTAGAGTTTCAAAAAAGTTTTGGCACAGAGGACCAGTGCCTCGCCGCATTATCTAGAATGCGATGGCCAAATGGTTTTGTTTGCCCGAATTGCCAGCACGATGACGGATTCCAACTTCGCACTCGTCCATTGATCCAGTGTCGGCTCTGCAGACACCAGACTTCAGTCACGGCGGGAACACTTTTCCACAAGACTCATTTACCCTTGCAGTGCTGGTTCTGGATTATCTATCAGGTCGCCCAAGACAAGGGAGGAATCTCGGCGACTCGCCTAGCGGCTCAATTGCAACTGCCGTACAAGACGGCCTGGCATGTTTTGCACAAAGTGCGATATGCAATGGGCCGCCGAGACGAAGGAATCTCTCTCGGTGGTCTGATTGAGATGGATGAGGCCAAACTAGGGCCCGAAGCGCGTCGACCGGCAGTTGAAAATACGGAGGACACCAAGCGGCCGCGAAAAAAGCCTTGGGGATTGCCGTCTAAGAAGACCGGCAAACAAAAGACCATTGTCGAAGTACTGATTCTTACAGAAGCAGAACACTTTCATGCCGGCAATGTAGCAATGAAAGCTC
>CAZVXJ010000398.1:0-2754 GCA_964631675.1 uncultured Alphaproteobacteria bacterium | reverse complement strand
CCCGGCTCAAGAATCCACTGTTCGGCCACCAGACTCACTTCACCGGTTGCCTCAGACCAGTGCCATATTTGCGCCGCACTTGGCCGAACATCCAATTCACGGTCTTCATTCCACTGGACGTAGCGAATCGTCGTAAATGCAATGTGTACGTTTTCGTCGTCATCCATCATCACAGTCAGATCACCGAAGGCACGCAGCGTGTCTCTCGAGCAGCACAGGGCATTTCCGGTTTGCTGAAAGCACTCCAAGTCCGGTGGAATAAACTGCGTGATATTCTGAGGCGGCAGCCAGCTAATTCCTCCGTTTTCTGAAATCAGAAGATACACATCATTCGATTGTTCGTTGTCGTCTATCCCCTCCGCATGCAAAGACTTGGTGTATGCAACGGCAAGCCGTGAGCCGCCTGGTGTGCATGCAATGTCGTGCGATATGCGCGTGGCGACATCCAGTGGGAGGAACTGTTGATCGCCGATGACATCATCCCATTCGATTTCGAGTCCGAATCCGAGTTCATCCAAAACTGCTCTTCCCCGTGAGTAGTAGATTCGCTCGTCCGTGCCTGAATCCAGATCCATCGGATCTGAGCTCACGACATGAAGGATGCGCTCCTCACCAATGGAGCTAAGTACGATTTTGGGATACAGATTTGTCAAGACCGTGTCACCAGACCGTCTCCATACTGGCTGAGTACTGGTATATGCCCCCGCGTGAGCCAGAAAGTCTATACCTGCCGCGGCGTGGGGCCCCGTGTCATTGGGGCGTTGTTCGTGAAAGGATGGATAGGCAAACCCCTCCGAATCTGATGCAACTGTCACGAATCCTGCCCGCATAGAAGAGTTGACTTGCTGGCCTATCTGATTTGCGAATTGCCGTGCGTCCGGATCCCAGCCGTTCCAGTACACGTGACGCGGTCCGGTTTGATTGGCTGTGAGACCGTTGGTCCAGACGACCTGCACCCACCCAGAGGAATCAACTACGATCATACGTCCGACGGACATATGGTGCTGGATCGGAGACCATGTCGTTCCAGCTTGATAAACCTGTGCTGTGGCCGATTGAATGCAGAGCACCAGCACCGACAAAATGTAAGAAACTGCGCACCTCATGGAAACCTCCGCTAAGTTAGATCGAACTCGGGTGCAAAGGAGCATTTATGAATATGTAACTATTTCAAGAGCACGACTTTCTGAATTCTACGTGCCTCTTCACTCTTCAGTTCAACGAAATAAATGCCGGAAGTCAGAGTGGTAGGCCGCCATGCGATGGAATGCTCACCGGCCAGGAAGTATCCGTCGATTACCGTGTCAGCGATTCTCCCCGTGAGATCATACGCCGTGAGTGAAATCCGCTGGGCGCTACCGATACGAATCTTGATATTTGTAATCTGGTTGAAAGGATTGGGATAAGCAGGCGCCATATCGATGGCATTTGGAATCGGCTGTCGAGTGTCTCGTACCGCCTCCAAGCCGCATGGGGCATCGGAAACATGAAATGCCCTCGCGGGCATCCACGGAAATGACGCTACTCCATGCGTGCCGAGCCTTTGCATATGAATCGTGTTGGGTGGTCGTTCTGGATCACCTATCCCCGTGCCGCACGAGTAGTCCATGAGGTACGCGATAGTCAACGTGTCGTCCCATGTCCAGATTCCTGACGAGACGTCCTGTTCACTGCGACTCATTCCCATGGGAATGGGCGACTCCGCTTCGGGAAGCGTGGTCGTCACATTGGTTCCGGCACTCCACACAAAAGTACTTTCAGGAACATAAGTATGTCTGGATATGAAAACATCCGCATTCATGATGCCGCCTTCCGAATAGAATGCGGTATCGTATTGCAAGTAGACGCAGAATAGCTCACCCGATTGCTCATCCACGGTCAAACACGGGCGGCTGAGCATGCTTGAGTTCAGCGGAAAATAACGATCTACGCGAATGGCGAGCGAATCATCGATGCTGGCCTCGGCGATCAGTTCAAACGCAGACACCTCGCTCCAATGCCAGATTTGCGATTGACTGGGAAATACGAATGGTCCGACGTCATTCAACCAGCGAAAATGGTAACCGACCGTCGTGAAAGCAAGATGGATAGTTTCATTCGCATCAATCAGAATACTGACATCGCGGTAAGCGCGCATCGTATCACGGTTGCAGCAACGCCAGTCTCCGGTTTCGATGTAGCATTGCTCATCGGGTGCGATGAAACTTGTTAGATCCATCGGCTCGCCCCATGTCCAACCGCCGTCTTCGGAGATGATCAGATACACATTTAGATCCGACTCGTATGCGCTCGTAGATTTCAGGTAGGTTACTGCAATCCGATCCCCGCCCGGAGAGCAGGCAATGGCGCAGGCAGGAAATGTCATGGCGTCCAGTCTGAACAAGTGTGGTGTTCCAATGGAATCCCACTCGATCGTCATCCCGGTTCCTTGCCTGTCAAACACCGACTGTCCGCGGGCAAAGAAGAGCGGTACGGGCTGATTTGGCGCAGATTCATTGTCGACCGCAATCATGATGACTCCGCCATTCTCGCTGATTGCGATCCTTGCAGTGAATGTCTGGTGTGTATCACTATCTGCCTCAACCCAAAGCGGTCTCGATGGCGCAAAGGCGCCGTAGCCCGGTAAAAAGTCAATACCGGCTGTGACGAGTGAGCTGTATGACCAGCTTGCTTCATGCCACGCGGGAAAAGCCCACCCGTCGCGCGATACATCCAGGGAAACATAACTGCCTCGCCGTGCGGCATCAACCTGTT
>CAZVXJ010000397.1:0-2755 GCA_964631675.1 uncultured Alphaproteobacteria bacterium | reverse complement strand
TGGACTTGGTCGCCACTCGCAGCCTCCGATATGCCCAGATCGAACACGAGTAAGATGTCCGACTGACAAGCCACCCCTTCTTGGGGGAACCTGACAAGACTACAAGATGAAGCGGCCACGGATTGATCCGTGGCCGCTGTCGTTTTTCATTCGGCATGCGTTTCCTTTATCGCTCGGCGGCCATCGCAAGCCCGCCTTCAAGCGGCCCGCCATGTAGCTCCGAAATAATGAGCGGCAGGTTTCGCACTCCAATTTCCTCCACAATCAGCGGGCGCAGCAGTTCCTGGCGCTCCCATAGACCTCCCATAATTACAAGTGGAACTTCGGATGCCTCGGGAAGATGAATTTCAACCAGCCTCTCCACAAGGTCCACCAGCTCAATCGCCATTCGCCTGAGAATTCGCTCAGCAGACGGATGGAGATGTGCATAGTCAAACACGAGAGGAGCCAGCGCAGCCCACTCGGCCGGAGCAAATCCATCTGAATAGACTTTCGTTAATATCTCGGTGGTGTTCTCGATCCCAAGTCTTTCGAGCACCGCCGCATGAAACTCCGAGAGTTCATCGTGCTCCCACTCCAGCAAGCAATGTCTCAGCACTTCCCGTCCCAGCCAGACACCGCCGCCTTCATCACCCAGCAGCGGACCCCAGCCTCCCGCACGCGAAAATTCCCGGTCATGTGTTTGATAGAAGGCAATCGTCCCCGTGCCTGCAATCAACAAAATGCCGCGCTTTCCACTAACGAATGCACCCCGGTAAGCAAGTTCAGCATCCGTAGTCACGTGAACCTTAACTCCCGGAAACACTTCCCGGACAACCTTCTCCGCACGTTCCCGTTCATTGGTTCTGCCGACGCCTGCAAGCCCCAACACGACAACATCGGGTTGAAGCTCGCTGACCATCTGCTTGGCCAAGATCATAAGTACCTGTTTCAGCCCCTCGGCACCCACGCGCCCAATGTTAGAAGCGCCTGCCTCTGAGCTCGACAGCACTCTACCAGAGTTGCTTTCAGCCAACCAGGCACGTGTTTTCGTTCCGCCACCGTCTGCAACAAATACGATCATGTCCGGTACCTAATCGCTGCCGACTTTTTTTCCTGACGAAGGAGTGACATTACAAGATTCCATTCTCAACAATCGATTCCACAAGGAAGTACTGCAAGTCATTCAGATCCCCAACGGCCTTATCGAGTGCTGTGGTGACATTATTCTGAGCCCGATCTATGATGGGCCGTGTGTAGTCCGCTCCCAGTTCAAGTGCCTGAATCCACTCGGTCTTGGCGACTGTGACCTGACTAAGCATCTGGGAAATCGCTCCGGGGCTGGTTTCAGGCAACGACCCAATGAGTAGCTCAACCACCGTCTGCTGATAAAGCAATTCGCGACCATCACGACGATGCCCGTCCACCGTGTTCATCGCATCAAACATCTTCATGCCGCCGGAATCATCGCGTCCTTCCATTTTGCGCATAGAAGCCAGGTATTCTGCAGATCGAACCTGAGATCGCATCGTCGTTGTGAAACGATTGGTATGGCGCGCCAGCTCGTTGACACAAAGTAACCCGGCTGTTCGCCAATCTTCAGAGGGATTCTGTCTGGCCGCGCGGTAGGCAGCTGCGGAGGCAAGCGCAGCTTGAATGACTACTTCCATAGGATCCTCACCGCGTCGCTCGAGGTATCGCGCCTCTTCGAGGGCACAGCGCACGTACTCGGGCCACATGCCGGGAATAGCAGGTTCTTCTCGCAGAAACTCGAGGGCTTTTGCTCGGGCTTCCTGCGGTTGGGAGGACTTGCGCAGGTCCTGTACTTCCAGCAGCCGCTTGTCTTTGCCGCACCCCGCGAGCAGGATTAATGATGTGAGTAAGAGGAAATACCTTGTCATTCCCAATACTTTACTCTTTCATCTGCAGTTTTTCGATCACAACTCGATCGGCCTTCGGAAAAGCAAATTGCCGAAGCTGATCCGGTGTCACCCAGCGGAAATCTGCCACGCCGAGCTTCTGCACTTTGCCGGAAACAAATGTGCACCGGAAGCAATGCAGTGTGATTTTGAAATGCGTATAAGCATGATTAACTTTCTCAAATAGGTTGTGTACGGCGATTTTGATTCCCAGCTCTTCCCGGATTTCACGAACGACACAAGCTTCAAGCGATTCCCCTTCATGCACTTTCCCGCCGGGGAACTCCCATAATCCGCCCAGCAGTCCTTCATGCGGGCGCTGAGTGATCAGGATCTTGCCGTTTTTCCAAATGATCCCCGCGCCAATTTCATAGTGTGGAGTTTTTTTCGCAGGCTGCTTTCTGGGAAGAACCGTGACGTCCTTAAGAGTCCGGTACCCCCGGCAATCCGGGCGAATCGGACAACGGGTGCAAGCTGGCTGCCTCGGCTTGCAAAGCGTGGCTCCCAGTTCCATCATTGCCTGATTGTAGTCCCCGGGAGCGATTCTTAGCCGTGCCGCCTCAGCCATCATCTGATCTGCAGTGCTGCGAATGCGTTTCATCACCGCAGGTGACTTGAGCACGCGCTTTTCACAGAGCACGCGTGCAAGCACTCGTTCCACGTTTCCATCAATCACAGAAACGGGTTCACCGAATGCGATGGAAGCAATCGCTGCACCGGTGTAGGGGCCAATGCCGGGCAATTTTCTCAGGGCGCCCGCGCTGCGGGGAAACTCGCCGCCAGAAGCAAGAATCACTATGGCGGCCTTGTGCAAGTTTCTGGCACGTGCATAATACCCGCAGCCTTCCCAAACTTTC
>CAZVXJ010000396.1:0-2774 GCA_964631675.1 uncultured Alphaproteobacteria bacterium | reverse complement strand
TTATTCTCCGCCTCGGTGACGAGCGCTTGCTCCATCATTACGCCGGGAGCACTCTTGACGTTGAACCGCTGCTCGTCGTCAGCGGGAGCAATGCCGATCGTAGCACATGCCTGTCGCAACTGGGCCTCTGCTAGCTGAACTCTGAGATCAAGCTCGCTGCGCACCAATGTCACTAACCGATCACCTCGTTTAACTATGGAGCCCAGATCAACAGCGACCTCGTCGACTCGGCCAGCAAGCTTCGACCCAACAACTGCATCTTCATAGGCAAGCAGACTTCCCTGAACACGAATCGTTTCCGGCCAGGGCTCTAACACTGCCCTGACAACCTTCACCGATTTTTCCTCGGCTGATACAGATTTCGCAACCCTGGAAGGGGCCGCTTTCTCGCAACCAATCGTTGCCGCACAACAAACTACTGCAGACGCAAGCAGCGCACGGTGAAACCAACACGCACTCGATATCGGTGAGATGTTTCTATTCTGGTAATCGAAGTATTGATGTATCTGTGCCACAATCGAATTATAGACAAAATTGGCCGTTCGACGCGAATGAAACGCCTGCACGTCTTCTACTTCGTCGGCAATCAGAATGTGCTCAATCCTCCGTCAATGCGGGGCGGGGAATCCCGCTAACCTAAGAATTGCCCCAAGTGTTCTATCGAGAAACATTTGTAATTCCCAATCGTCGGCTATGAAAAAAACGAATCAACTTGTCACACGCCTCACGAAGTACGAATCAACTTCGCTTTATGGGAGCAAGGAAGGGCTTCTCGCTGATAGTTCCGGTGTGCTTATTGCGAACAATGCACTTGAGACTGCCGTCGGGCATACGCTCTTCCTTGATGAGCATGTGGTCATCATCGTAGTCGCGCACACTGCCGGCGCTAGTGTCGACTTCGTGACCACGCCAGGCTTTCAAATCGACGGCTTCCCATTTCCTGGATCGAATCGAAGCATACGCCGCATCGATGATTGCGTTGACTACGTAACCGTCGTAAAAAGTCTCCTGAGGGGTCGAGCACTCATCGATGGCGTTGAACATGTCGGTAAACATGTCGGTATAGCCAAGCGCGCTCACTTCGTCTCCGACTGGAAACAGCCAACCTGTATTGCCTTCGGTCTTCTCGGAGACGTAGCCGGCCTGGCCAACGGCGGTGAACATTTCCATACCGGTGCGGAGCCAATGATTGAGCCAGATTGTCCCCTCGGTGCCAGCAACTTCGTCGCGGAGGTCCATGCCCCCGCGAAAGTTCCAGCTAACCTCGAATTGGCCGACGGCCCCATTTTCATAACGCACAAGTCCGATGGCGTGGTCTTCAGCTTCAATCGGATGGACTTGCGTGTCGCCCCAACACATCACCTCAATCGGTCGTACCTCCTTGCCGATAAAATTGCGAGCTATCTCGATGCAGTGACAGCCGAGGTCGATAATCGCGCCGCCCCCAGACAGTTCCTTATTCCAAAACCAGTCGCTGTGGGGCCCGGAATGGGTTTCGCGAGATCGGACCCAGAGGATCTTACCGAGCGCACCGTGTCGGACAGATTCGAGTGCCTTAAGAGTTTTAGGTGTGTAACAGAGATCCTCGAGGTAGCCGTGGAAGACTCCGGCGTGTTCACAGGCCTGAAGCATGCGAAGGGCTTCCCCTGCGTTCCGGCCGAGCGGCTTTGTGACGAGGACCGACTTGCCGGCGGCCGCGGACGCGAGGACAGCTTCTTCATGCAGATGGTTTGGTAACGCGACGACGATGACGTCGGTGTCTGCATCGTAGATGGCTTCCTCGAGATTGGTCGTGTGCCGAGGAATTCCCCACTCGGCGGCAAACCTCTCCGCTCGTTGAAGCGAGCGCGAGTAAGCTACCTGGACGCGATCCGAGCGACGATGGCTGTGAAGAGCCATCGTGTAGAACATGCCGATCAGCCCAGTCCCGAGCATAGTGATACGATGCATTGGATAGGAATCCATGGGTTACAAAAGTGCCACGAGATTTGTTATTCGCGAATCTTACATTTACAATGCCGCTGTGCACTCAGGTCGATTAGTAGAAGACGCCTGCGGAGCCCCGGAAGAGTTGATCAAGAGGGCAGGGGGCGCGATAACGCGCCGGTCGGATTTCATCGCGGCCGAGTTAAGGTTTCAGCCCCGTGATCTGATTGTTTTGAACATGGATGTTTTTGGTTTCAGGACCTTGTTTTACAGCAACGCGCTGCGTGCCGGGGCGCGAGTCGCTGAATTGATTATCGCTGATCTCGATCGACTCCGTGCCACCCTGAATATCAATCACAGCTCCACTCTCGGCGGCGTTGTTCACAAACTGGTTTTTCTCGATCCGATTTCTATGGCCCGCAAAATCCGGGCCGCGCTCAGGCCGGAACAGAACGCCCGCCTCTTTGCTAGATTCAATTCGGTTGTCGGTGATCAAGTTATCCGTATCGCGATGACCAATTGATATCCCTACGCGGTTACCCGTAATGACATTTTTCTCCGCGAGTCCATATTTTACTCCCCAGCAAAAGAAGATGCCGATGTCATTTCCTCGCAAGGTATTGCTGCGAATGAGCGGCCTCTGGGAGCCAGACCCCGGGTGGAGCCCTAGTCCCGCATTGTTCTCACTAACGCAGTCCTCGACGACTACATCGTGACAAATCTGCCAACTGATGCCATCACCATGGTAATTTCGCGCTGTTACATTGCGTATCTGAATGTTGTTGCAATCCTGGAGAAAGATACATCCGGCGTAGTTTCCATCAAGCTCCGCGTTCTGTTCTCGATTT
>CAZVXJ010000395.1:0-2775 GCA_964631675.1 uncultured Alphaproteobacteria bacterium | reverse complement strand
GATTGTGGCAGGAAGGAGGAGCAGGTCCGGCGCTCCCGTTGCAACACAGTCGACAGTGTCTGGGGTAAGGAAGTTGTTTGATGTAATACCGGTGCATTCTTTTATAAAGCAGATTTACGGCATGTTTCGAAAATCAGGAGGCTGGAAGGAGAAGTTGGTGCAGCAGTTGCTGGGGAGCGAATATGAGGTCCTGCAGGCGGGCCGCTTCCGCCGGGGCGGTGAGATCCACAAGTGGATGTATGACAGCTATTCGTTGGGCAGATTATTGCTTACATGTGGGTTCAGGTCGGTAGTAGTTCGCAGTGCGACGGAAAGCTACATTTCAGACTGGTCTAGTCACAACCTCGATACCGAGCCTGATGGTTCGGTATATAAACCCGACTCCCTGTTCATGGAAGCACTCGCGTAAATGAGAATTACGATTGTGAGCACTTGTGCCAATGGAGGCGGTGCGGCGAAGGCGGCTTACCGTCTGCATAGTGGGCTTAGGTGTATCGGGCATGATTCCACGATGTACGTTCAGCAAGGAAGGGGAGACGGCATCGTGAAATACAATCCGAAGATTTCGCGGCGCAAGGCGCTACTAGCCAGAATTTGGAGAAGGGGCTTAATTGAGCTGAAATTGCTTCCATGGACTCTCGATCAATATGCTGCGAGCCGTCCGCCAGGGCTTGAACTATACACCGATGCTCGTTCGCCGTTTGGCTATGATATTCTGGGTGGGCTTCCTCGCTGCGACGTGATTAACTTACATTGGGTGGCTAATTTTATTGACTACAACCTGCTACCTTTGTTGGCGAAGAAGCCGTTGGTATGGACGCTGCATGATATGAATCCGTTCACCGGCGGCTGCCATTATGCCGATGGTTGTTCCAAATATCTGGATTCGTGCGGTGCATGTCCACAACTTGGCTCAGAACGGGATTCTGATCTTTCAAGAAAAGTATTCGTGAAAAAGCAGGCAGTGTTCCGTCAGTTAGACCCAGGCAGGTTCCAAGTGATCACTCCATCCAGATGGCTGGCGGAAGAAGCTTCACGTAGCGCATTGATGAAACCCTTCTCATGCACTGTTATCCCCAATGGGGTGAATACAGACGTATTTGCGCCGCGCAACACGCATGAGTTGCGGGAAACTCTGGGCATTGCGGAGGATAGCAAGATCATCCTGTTTGTCGCGGACTCGATCGCAAATAAACGAAAAGGCATGCAATACCTGCTGGATGCCCTTGCGGCTCTTCGGGATACTGGCAAGGTGACGCTGCTGTCGGTAGGTGGCGGGGAGGTCAAGGTGCCGAGTTCATTCAGGCACGTCCAGATTGGCCGTATTGAAGATGAGCGGCTGCTTTCAATGATATATAGCTTTGCGGATGTATTCGTGATCCCATCGGTACAGGATAATCTTCCCAATACCATACTCGAGGCGATCTCGTGCGGCACCCCTATCGTTGGTTTCAATGTGGGGGGTATTCCGGATATGGTCCGGAATGGCGAAACCGGGATACTTGTAAAGCAAGGCGATGTATCAGGCCTGAAATCAGCAATTGAAGGAATTCTGTCGAATGCAAACCTGAGGGAGGCAATGTCCCGCAATTGCCGCCTCTTGGCTCTGCAAGAATATTCCGAGGCTGTGCAGGCAAGGAGGTACGCGTCGCTATATGAATCGGTCATCCGGGCATAGCGAGTAAGGACCGTGAAGTTACTATTGCCATTTTGGCATTCAATTTCAAGGAAGACATTGGAGGAGCTATCGAAAGTGTTATTCCAGGATTTTTGAGGTTTGTTCGTTACAGCTTCCACTTACGTGGTGTTTGAAGCGGTGGTCTGGATTCTGAATATCGGCGCGCAGTGGCACCTGCTGCCCCAGCACTATCCGAATTACAAAACCATTCATTGCCGGTTTCAATAGCAGTGCCATCGTGAGGTTCTGTGCGAGATCCTCGCGTAGTCGGCCAGTACGTTGCGCGGAGCAGACTTGTTCGACGAGCGGGAGAGTTTCCTCGATGCGACGGTTATCGTGGCCACGGGCGGAGGCGACGCCGTGGGCCTCACGAAACGCGGCAAAGGCGTGAAGATCCTGGCGATTGTGGATCGTCACGGACTCCCCCTCTCTGTCAGTACGCATACGGCTAATCATCATGCGGTGACGCTGGTGCAACTCAGCTTCGACGTCTCCATGCTAGAGGCCAAGCCTGAGCATCTGATTGGGGATCGGCCTACAACAGCAATGGACTCGATCAGGACCTCAAACCAGACGGTATCAACCTGATTCCCGCGCACCGGTCCACGCGCAAACTGAAGCCCCATGATGGGCGTCACTTACGTCGATATCAATATTGCTGGCTCGTCGAGTGCTTCTTTGACTGGTTACAGTGGCGGTGGCGGTTACTTATTCGCTGGGAGTACTACGCCGCCAATTTCCTGGGTTTTGTACAACTCGCTTGCATCACGATGCTCCTCAAGCAATTCTGAAATAGGTTTGAGTTCGTGTAAAGCCATGAATGGTGCGTCCCCTTCGATTTCTGTCATTGTAGCTGTCTTCAACGGAAAAGCCACGCTGCAGGATTGTATTGACAGTGTTGCGCGGCAAACCTACCCCAATAAAGAACTAATCATTATAGATGGTGGGTCGAAAGACGGAGCAGTTGAGTTATTGAAGGCGAATAATAAGCAAATTACCCATTGGGTTTCTGAGCCTGACAGCGGCATCTATAACGCGTGGAATAAAGGATTAGCGCAAGTTCGAGGTGAGTGGATTTGCTTTCTGGGTGCTGATGA
>CAZVXJ010000394.1:0-2776 GCA_964631675.1 uncultured Alphaproteobacteria bacterium | reverse complement strand
ACCGCTTGGGCGTTCAGGCCTTCATGCCGGTGTTGATCGAAGGCAAATCCATTCGCAGATCCTGCGGTCCGAACCCGACGGCGGAATAGCCCATCAGCGCCAGCGCACGCAGGGCAAAATCGAACTTGATTTCCGCCTGCTTGCCGAATCGTTGTTCCTGCCCCCCCAAGTCCATGGCTACGATCGGCCATCCCTTCATACGTAGCTCATTCAGAAAGGTAAACCGCCGCCGAAGTCCTCCCTTTTGATTCTCTAGGCCAGCGCAACCACACGGTTCCAAATATCCATTCTGTTCTCCGGTAAAAACTAGCGCCACGTCTGGCTTCGGCCAATCAACGAAGATCGCTCCGTTCGTCGCCACAGGATCAGGCTTTTCTTTCTTGGCGTAAGTCTCTTTCGCCTCTTCGGCAGGCGCTTCACCCAACAAAAAAAAGCACACAAAGGTGGCCCCCAGCGCAAGTGCAACCACCATGGCAAACCACCGTCTTGTTCCATCCTCACGATTGCGCATTCGCTCGCTTCCTATAACTGAGAGTGTGAATCGTGCTGCCAAATCAAATGCGTTTGAAATCGCCAAGACGCCAAGAAATCAGAAAAGAAGACTGGGTAGTTGAACAGGAGGACACAGAGGGAACGACGACAAGTCAAAAGTAAAAGGAACGTAATCAACCCTCTGTAATCTCTGACTCCTCCAGCTAACACTTATCTTTTCTTAACTATCTTCACACGCTTGGCGGCTCAATGGTTGCGAAATGTGAATTTTATCCGTCACCGCTCGACAGAGAATCGGATTCCGAGCACTACTTCGGGAATCGAGGGGTGGGTTGTTTTCAATACGACTCGGCCCGCCTCCCCCTGGGCCGTATCAAGGCGCACCATAGGCCGCGTGCCTGCCGGCACTTCGATCGTTACCGGCACGTGGACTAATTCCGGCCTGAGTTGTTTGGGCTCACCGATCGTCACCTTTAACTCCGGAGGATCGCAAGACTCGACTGAAAACTTCACGTTCGCAGCTTCCGGGCCGCGGACCACTAAGTTCACCGTATCCCGCTTGCCAGTTGCGCTTTTCACACTCCCCAATCGCAACGCCCCCTGCATTTCGTCCCAGGCAATGCCACGCACGCTGATTTCACCCACTACCTGCCCGATCACCGGAATCTCCAATTTTTCTGCCTCCGGCATGTTAGTCTTCACCGACAACCATTCGTTGAAATGTCCGACTGGTAATCCAGGCTTAGCCGTGACGGTCACGCAGACACCGTCCCTGGCGGCTGGGTCTGGCAATTGGCTCTTGTCTACGTGCTCCGTTTTGACTTCGAAAAAACCACGTGTCTTCTCGTCCGAAAGCTGCGCTTCGGTCACTTCCAACTTGTCTTGTATCATGGCCATGATGAAGACTTCGGCTGACTTGCTTTCGCCTGCTGGTATTTTGTCGAAAGACAGATCGGTTGGCGAAATGCCAGAGGCCTCCGTCACCTGACCTTCAACATTCAGAGTCACTTGCGGTTCAAGAGGATCATTGGTATTGATCGTCGCTGTTTGGCGAAATGCTCCGGCACCTGTCTTGGCCGTCCACTCAAGCCTGACGTTCGACGACTGGCCCGGCGCGATTGGCCTGTCCGGCACTTCACCCAAAGTACATTTACACGTCGTATGACCAACGCTTAGCGTCAATGGCTGCTGGCCTACGTTCTTGATCACAAATTCGTGGGACTTTGTCGTGCCTCGCTGCATTTTTCCAAAATTGAATTCTGGGGCTTCGACTTGAACTCGCGGCGCTTTGTCGTCGGCAAGCGGCTTCTTGGTCACCGCAGGTTCAGGCGCGGTAACTGGGCCAACAATCCGGTTCTCTTCGAAGATTGCCACCGCCGCCCCTAGCGACGTTCCTACCACCGCAGAAATCAAGAGAATGGACAAGATACGCATGAACTGGATACTGCTTCTGATCGTGGCAAAAAGGCGCTGACCCTAATTTGTACGCCCCCTCTAGGGTCGCGGTTCTAGCTATTTTATCGCCCTTAGACTGATGCCGCAATTCGCGCAAACGTCGCTAAATCAAGCGGTTGCGACAGGCGGTGAAGAACTGCTGATAGTCCTCGCGCCGATAGTCCGGATAGGTCCACGCTTGTGGTTGCCAATGCCGCGCGCGGTACGACAGCGTTACCTCGGCATAGATGCCATCCCGCAGGTAGATGCGATGGGCGTGATCCTTCGTCGATGCCAACACCAACTTCGCCGGCGTAATGTACCCCGGATCTAAGTTCAACGGCCGCGGCTCCGGATGCCGCCCCTGTGCCGCAATCTCCGCCTCCCAGGCATTCGTCTGCCGCTTGATGTCCGACAGCGTACCCGGGTCAATCAGCGACTCGAACGCGACAAACTGCTTCTTAAGGTCCGAGCCCATGGTTGTGGCATAGTAATCGGTTTCCGTGAAATCAAATGGTTCACTCACGAGAGCGACTGTACCGAACCTCTCCTCCATTGCTCCACGCGCCCAATCCAATGCTTCGCCATACCGACTGCTCACCGCCACGATTAACAACACCTGAGTTGGCGCGTGAATATCACCCATAAGACATACGCCATTGGCAACGGATTCCGCGGGCTTAGCCGCTAATATCCTCCTTGCTCTTCGCTGCTTCCCACCTGCTCTTAATATGCCTTCGCAAACACCCCGCGGCGGATGCTCGGCTGACCCGTGAAAATACACTTCCCCGGCTCTTCCTCCGCATCTAACGGAATGCAGCGGACCGTTACTTTCAATGCTTTGAGTTTT
>CAZVXJ010000393.1:0-2783 GCA_964631675.1 uncultured Alphaproteobacteria bacterium | reverse complement strand
CTGTTTTCATGATACGCTCCTGGTTTGGGGTGACTACGGTCAAACATAAAAAGCCGGAATCCTCCAGATTTGAGGCCCGGCCACGAGCGTAGTCAAAGTAAGCAAAAAAAAAAGTCTTTGTCAAGCGTTGAGGCAGTCCGCAATTGACTTACGCCAACATGTTGAGTAGACTCGCCGGGATTAGAGGCTGTTTCACGAAGACAAAGTAAACTTGGTTATCTCATCAGCACAACCTTGGTTGTCGCCACCGGTCGCCTTTCAATCGGCTGCCACGCCCGTGCGAAGTACACGCCGGACGCAAGGTGCGAAGCGTTGTATACAATCTCTTTTTCGTACGCCACCGGCCCCGACCACAATTCTTCAACTCTTCTCCCCAGCACGTCAAACAGTTGAATTCTAAAAATCCCCGGCTCCGGAATCTCAAACCGCAGTGTCACGCTTTGATTGAACGGATTCGGAAACGCCCGTAGCGCATAGCTGGCTGCGCGTTCTGGACTCTGTTCGGGCACCTCCAGAAACAAAGTGTCGGAATGCCAGGGGTCGAATAGTACGTCATCACTCACGCGATCTCCAAGTCCACCGGGATTGCTCACCGGATGAAAGGGCCCGCTGGCGTGGCCCCAGTAGTTGTGGCGGGCGTCCACGCTCACCCACGAAAAGCCATCGCCGCGCTGAACAGCATAACCGGTGTGCAGAAAAATGTTGTCGGAAAATTCCAGACCTTCCGCGCCAAGCTCGGCGTCTACGAACACAGTTGCGTTTGAATCCGGAGTAATGTTCAGAAACCGATTTCCGTAGGTGCGTCCGCCGGCTGCGGCCCGAATTGCCTTCCCTTCCGCGCCGTCATTGTTCTCGGAAAACACGTTGAACTCAATGACCGCACACCTGCAATCAGCCACATCATCCAGATCTCCAAGCGAGATCGTCCAGATTGCCCGCGACCCATTCGAGTGATTAAACATGAATCGGTTGTTACGGATCACTATAGGACTGTCACACTGACACTGCAGTGCGAGCAACGCAGGAAAATTGACATTCTCAGTGAAGAGATTTCCATCGAAGGTGCTACTCGTCAGCAGGCACATCAGTCCGGTATTCAGCAGGCCTTGGCCGGGACCGAATACGCACTGGCGAACGGTGACGGAGGTTCCACTGAGAATCGCATAGTGGCCGCCCCGCCCAATGTCACGAAACGTACAGCTTTCAAGAATCGAGTGGCTGCCTGCCTCCAACAGCGCCCAGTCGGAATCTCCGGTAAACAAGCATTCTGAGGCCGTCACAACCTGCCCGCGGGCCTGGATGCAGGACTGCTGACAGCGCATAAATCTTGAACCTATGACAGCGAAATCATGATCGTTCGACTTTACCCCGTGATAAGTTGAATCAAAGTCACAGTGCAGAATACTCGTATGGCTCGCTGCAATGTGCACTCCGCCAGTAAAACCGGGCCGATGAGGGTACATCTCGGGGCCGTTTCGAAAAATGAAGTTCTCGATTATGGTCGAGTCCCCCAGAATCGTGAGACAAGCCAAGCTGTCAGCTCCGGGAAGAGTTGAAGGATTGACCACAGGTCTCAAAACTTCCACGCTATCCGGGTGTGCATCTGCGTTTAGATAGATGCGGTGTGCCGGAGCAGTCAGTGATTCATGGTAGTGTCCGGGAGCCACGAGCACGGTATCCCCTGGTGCACTCGCGTTGAGCGCAAGTTGGATCGTCGCGAATTCACCAGGGACGCGGAGAGTGGCTGCGAAGGCCTGAACGGCGGCAAACAGGATTGCGCCGGGTATGCTAACCACACACCGATTCATGGACTGCAAGCCATGACGCTTGCAGACGCCGTCGCAAAAGTACCTTTGTAGACATAGCCTCGCGCAACGCACTCGTGCTCTTCGCATCGGCTACATCCGCTGCCGTCTTCACCGCATGTGGTTAGGTAAGCGACAATACTGTAGCTATTGCCGGATTGCAATGCAACGCTTGAACAGCCGGCCTCGTTCGTGCAATTGCCAGCTTCGCACACGGTATGACATTGCCCAATGACAGACCCATTGTGCAGGATCTGTACGCAGGCGCAGCAGACCTCGCAATACTCATCGTCGTCACACGAAAGTACCGCCCGAATGGTCCAGTTTCCGGTGCAAGTTACGGTGAATGGTGTGAGCGCGCCCGGATAGATATCTGTTGAGCACAAATGGCCCTCACACCCAGCATCTCCCGAACACACACACCCGCTGCACGACTCGATCCCCTGCGCAAAGAGACTTGCCGCGCACACCAACGAGCCAATGACTAAAGTTGCCGTTTTCACAATTCGCTCCTGTTTGGAGTTGGCTTCAGTCAAACATGAAATGCCGGAACCTCCAGAGTTGAGGCCCGGCCGCGAGCGTAGTCAAAGTAACAAAAAAAGAAGCGGTTTGTCAAGCCCCGAGGCATCGCCCGTTTGACTTAGGCCAAAATGTTGAGTAAATTCAGATAGGATCCGGCCGGGTTACGCACGACGAAGTCATTGTGTGATAAAAGTGCGTTGTGCTAACCCGACTCGGCGAACGGAACGGCTCGCGTTTGGGATTTTGGATTTTCTTCCTTTTGGATTTTCTTCATGCTCTATCACACACTTGTTCGCAAACTCGTCGCCAACATGCCGATGGGATTCCAGAGATGGTACCATTCGGCTTCGTACTACCGGCACTACCGACTGCCGGAAAATCCTCTCGTGAGCATTTGCATTTCGGCCTATCAGCGGCCCACAGAGTTGAAAGGTGTGCTGCTCTCGCTGGTCGCAC
>CAZVXJ010000392.1:0-2799 GCA_964631675.1 uncultured Alphaproteobacteria bacterium | reverse complement strand
TTTGCATTGCCTGCGCAGTTCCGCAGGTTCTCCGAAGTCGCGCAACTTCTTGAGCTGCAAGATTAGCGACAGGAAGTCACTGAACAGATCAGAGAGCGAGTTGATGGAAAATGAAAGATCTCGCCGGGCCATCTATTGTTCCTTTACGGCCAGCAAATCAACCTTTGCCGAGGAATACTCTGCCGGAAGGTAGAGGGCAATTGCCTTAGAGAGTCGAATCTCATTCCACAATTCGCTGTTGGTGTCCAGCTGGAAATAGTGAAATCCGGCACGTGCCGGAATCTGCGAAGGTACCCACGTCATGTGGGTAAGAGCAACACCACGCAGAGCGGCTCCAATCAAACTTTCGATATTGTTCGGAGAACCAATCTTCACTTTCTGCGGCAGCACCGTTCCAATCATCGATTCGGGTACATCCCCGCCTATCGCAAGATAAAGTTTGGATCCGTCCAGAATTCGATCATCCTTCATCCGTCCAATCCAGACGTACTCGCGCAGCTTTTCGAGCGGAATAGAAGTGAATCCGGAAGGCACAACCTGTTCAAGTCCCTGCCGGACCGCCTGCTCCAGTCTTTCGAAAACCGCCGCTGGCTCATCATGTTGATAGGATGGCAAGTCTGACGGGTGGCCGGTGGGCAGAAATGTAATCAGCTCACCGCAAAGGGATGCCAGCCACTGATAGCACTGCTCAGGATGCGGTTTAGCCACCAGCCCGTGCGTGATAAGCGGCAACCACGAATTTACGGTGTGCAGCAGCCAAAAGGTTGTGATGTCGGCCACACCGAACTCCATTGCACCGGCACCACGCTGTCGTCTTGCTCCCCCGAGCGCCGTGCTGCGAGCAGCTAACATTTCAACCACGCGCTGCATGACTCGCGTCAACACAGGCGATGCGCCGGTAGAAAGGCAAGATGGCGAGAAATTGTCAGCCAGTTCAAGCGTACCGGCGCCTGTCTTCACCAGCCTGGCAGAGCGCAAGACGGCGTAGCCATCCAATTGCTCGTCCGAAAACAAGATGCGCAAATTTTTCAGCCCGACTTTGACTTCGCGCTCATTAGTTCCCGTGGTCAGATCAATTCTCTTGATGTTGGATCCAATGAAGCGCGTAGGGCGGACACCTTCCGCATTTCTTTCCGAAAGATTTGGCGAACCTGATCGATACTCCGGAATCGCAAGGTACACATCAAGAAAGGGTGCACCTGCGGCAAAGTGGCCACCCACAACCCGGCCTTCGGGCAGTGGATCGTAATCGGGTGCGCGAAACGGCGTTCCGTCCGCAAACAGGCCCGAACAGCGAGTCACAACCAATCGACCGGCGATGAGCGAATCGCTGTCGATTTCGAGTTCACGAAATCCCCACCCGTAGTTTTGAAGCAGGCGCGCTCTTTCGGCCTGCCATGCTTCGCTGGAGCGATCCCATTCCTGAAAGTGTTGGGGAGCGAGAAACATTCCCTCGCTCCACATGACATTTTGATTTTGACTCATAAGACCTTAATGGTCGCCGCGGTCGCGCGCCTTCTTCTTCTCCTGAGGTCTTGATTCGACCGCAGGCGAAGCGCCTATTTCAACGCAGTACCTGGCCAATCTCACCGTAAAGTTCTTCTTGATTTTGCTCGCATCAACAATTCCGCGCCAACACGGGTTGTCATAATCTCGAAACTCACCGAATACGCCGACAAACTTGAGTTCACGCTTTTTGTCTTCGGGGAGGTCAAGTGACCAAGTTGTGTCAGGATACATGAACATCTCTTTCATGTCAATCCAGTCAGTTCCCAGAGTCGCCTGATCTGCGTCGTAAATATCTTCAAAAGTGGCTTGGCTGAACTTCGCGTCGTCTTTGAGAAAATAAACGCGGACTTTTACCGGCGCGGACGTCGAATCGGGCGGGGACGTCGGATTCAACCAATCCGCAGTTACCAGATTGATACGCTTCACACCCTTCCCGCAGCCAGATAGCGCAACACAAACTGCGCAAAGCGCGATTACCAGCAAGATCCGATTAACAGCAATCATGGTTCAGTTCCGCGGTCACAGATGGTACTTCTTGAGTTCATCCAGTTTTTGTTCGTAGCCTTTGTTAAAGCCGGCGAGAAACCGTCCTTGGATCCGCTTGTTGTCTTCCTTGGTCAGCTCGCGGTGCCTTTCAATAAATTTTTCCGCATCAAATTTACTTCCAAACAGCGACTTGCCTGAAGCCATGAAATTTTCAGGTGACAGTTCTTGCAGAATCCATTGAAGGCCGCTCTTGATGCTCTCTTCGTATCCGGCGAGAATTGCGATTTGATGGTAGGAAAGCGCCTGCAATGATTCTGAGAGTAATTGCACGCGCTGCTGTACAGGATCCGGAGAGCGCGTGGAAAACAGATATCGCCCCAGGCTATCCGACGAAACGGCCGTCTTCACCGGATGTGCGATGCGCATTTGAACGCTGTGCTCGATGTCAAATTCGCGCTGCCATTCCGCGCGTCCCTGTAAGAGCGCGTGTGCACTCTCAAGAAACGTACGTATCACACCGCGAAGAGCCTCTGCGAAGAGCTGCACATCAGCCGGCTGATTCATCTCCCCCGCATCAGGATCAAGGTTAGCAGCCAAACCGCGAAGCGCCTCGAACGCTACCAGGTGCAAGTCACTGGAAGACAGTCCAACAGATTCGGTCGCAACGACTCGCTCGATTCGCTGCTGGAGTCTGACAAGTTCGTATGAGCGATCCGGAAATTTTTGTCTAAGCAGTCTCACCAATTCCTGGCGGGAGCGCTGGTCCAAATCCGGATCGTCAAGTCCCTTTCTAACTGCTTCGTC
>CAZVXJ010000391.1:0-2817 GCA_964631675.1 uncultured Alphaproteobacteria bacterium | reverse complement strand
AAGCGGAAGACGCTGTTTGCAGACTACATGGACAGACTCTGTGGGCCAGAATTGAAGCTCACAAAAAAGGACTTTCTAGCTCAGGGCGACGATGCAGGAGGCAAGGGAGACTATCAAGGGTGCAGCGAATTCAATCCCGTGTTGATTTTTTCACAGCAAGACCAGCAACGCTTTGAACAGGATCAAGACAAAACAGAGCGCAACGAAAAGAATGCTCCCAACCGGCGGGTGATGGTGCTGCTGTTCCGCAAGGGCAGCAAAGTGAGTCCGACCACATGGCCGTGCCCGAGCGTGAAATACGGTGTGTCCGGATGCAAAGCTCGGTTCTTCAGTGATGGCGAGCAACGACGCAGCACTCGGCTGCCAGATAAGCCGCGGAAATATGAAGAGAGCAAGAATACCTTTGCCTGCCGCTTTTATGATCGGTTGTCGAACAACTCGCCGTGTGATCACGAGATTCCGCTTGCGACCGGATTGCTCCACATGCAGATATTCGACATCGACGGACGTGCTCCTCTTGCAGGGAGGAAGTACGAAATCACATCAGCAGCCACTGGCATGAAGCAGTTCTCTGGAGTATTGAACAAAGCGGGTGTTGTGAGGCACGAGTTCGTTCCCGATGGCGACTATGTCCTCACCGTCAATGGATGCGACGAGCTAAGTACAATGACCGTGCTTCACATGTCAGATGTGGTGCCCCAAACCCGATACCTTGAAACCGGCGCCCTCGCCGTGTTCGTTAGAACATCTGAAGACGCTCCGGTTGAGGGTGCGACGGTCACGGTGGACAAGCTTGGCGATAAAGTAACTGACGCCGACGGCTTGGCGGACTACGGCTTGGTCAACCCTGGCGAGTATCTTGTGTCCG
This sequence comes from uncultured Alphaproteobacteria bacterium, assembly GCA_964631675.1. Classification (GTDB taxonomy): domain Bacteria; phylum Electryoneota; class RPQS01; order RPQS01; family RPQS01; genus CAZVXJ01. Next base: position 1,949 of record CAZVXJ010000391.1, on the reverse strand, counting down.
CCCGCAAAGACAGTTTTAAGCCAATTTCGCTGGGGGAGAGGTCAGCACTTCTGAGTTCGAGTCCCCAGGTCGATCCGGACAGCACCTTTACTAACAGACATCTGACGGTGGGCGGAAGTAAAACCAAAGGCCTAGTCCCATTACAAAGGGTTGCGGTTAGCAAGGTGACGATCAAAGAGATAACGGCGACCCTACCCGGCACGGCGCACAAGCGGGATCCGGCAGGGAAGAGTCTCAATCCCAACATCCTCAAACCCAGCAAGACGAACGCTGCAACGCCGATTGACCATGTTGTACTGGTTCGGGGCGGTGGCGAAATCGTGCTAGAAGCAATCACAGACCCGCCCGGTCAAAGCGTGAACTGGTCTATTGCCAAGAACGAGACATCCGCCCCTCCCCCCGGGTGTGCGCCCGAGGCGGGAGGCACCCGAGCACGGGTGAAGACTGACCAAGCCGGTTCGTTCTCAGTCATCGCCAACAGGGATGGATCTACTCTCCGGTGGAACTTTGTCCTCGTAGGCGTTGACGTTGACGTGGTCAACGCCAAATTTAACAAAAGAGATTCCTTTGAAGACTTCGCTACCTTCATGAAAACCAAGCCCAATCCCAAAGGATTTAGCATACCCTCGACGATGGTCGGCGCGATCGTTGGCGAGTTTCAGTTCGGCAAGCACGCATGGGATACTGAAGTTGGCGTAAAATTTCTGGGCGGGGGGCCAAGTGGCGATATCGGAATCGACAAGATCAAGCCGCGCTACTTGCAGAATGGTACGTTCAGCGACGAGCGCTGTGAGTACAGCGCGGGTGCCATCGGGAGAAGAGACACCTTCACCAGCTTGGGAAACATCCTTGATGCGGCCGGTGAACCGGACCCAGGGGAGCCAGGTCCGGTAATCGGGGTTACTCCTAAACTGTCTCCGATGTGGCCCGTCTGTAACACCCCGGGAATGGTTGAAGTCACTATCCCAAACCCCGCAGATAAATCCGTTGTCCGCATTCGCATGGGCGACAGCCCTTCCACAGGATTCGATTCGCACGTTCTTAAGTCCCCAAGAGATCCTCTCCAGGACGCTGTGAAAATTGCGGGCTATGTGAAATTCGCCGTTTCCTTAGTCACATGGAGCCCTGATGCGCCCAACATGATCGTGGCCCACGCGGCGTGTGAGTGGCTCGTCGATTGGGATGGAAAAGTGAGTTTTCCCGGCGGACCCACAAATGTGGCAAGATACACTCCGGGCGGAGCGCACGTCACCGTCGTCAACCGATGGCAATTGATTGCGTCTGGTACTGGGGGAACCGATGCGATGCTCGCTGGATTCGAGATTTTCGGCCCCTTATTGACGGCAGAACACAATAAACCTCAGAGTACCACTTTTTAATATGCCAGGGAAATATCGCGTTAAACTTGTAGCCGAAACCGTAAACCTTCTGCATAAGGGAAGCGGCAATTTCCAGAGTGTCAGAAACCTTGGAAATGGCGCTTTTCCGGTGGAGACAGAAGTAATAATTTCCTTGGAGCAGAATAACCAAGGTACCCCGCCTCTGAACCGTGGTGAGAAAAAACCTGCCACGATCGAACTCTTCGCCCGCTTAAAACCAAAACCTTCTTCGCCGAATCCAACCGCACCGCAAATAAGTCTTGGAAGGATTGATGGGCAAATCGAACTGAAGTTTGATCCGCAACACACACCTGAGGACTTCCCGTTTTTTGACTGCCATGATCATACGAAACCAAGACCGAACAACACCGACTTTGTGCCACCTGACAAGGGACTTGTAGAAATCTCTGACTGGATCATGGATCTTAGATTCGACACCGATTCCTTTATAGGACCAAAGGTATCTCCAACGTTGCTGAGATTGCCTTGGGTCTTCGACGATCTTATATTGACCGAACCCGTTATTCAGATCAACGCTAGGCTTACTATTGCGGGAACCGTTGAGACTGA
>CAZVXJ010000390.1:0-2819 GCA_964631675.1 uncultured Alphaproteobacteria bacterium | reverse complement strand
AATCAATCATGGCACGTCGCACTGACTTATGAGAATGACTTTGAGGGACCTTATAAAATTTCACTTGGCTCCTATTACAAGGACTTCAGTCGCGTTATCGAATGGAATCCATATTACATTCCCAAACCCTCGGATAAGCTCGGTGACATATTTACCGTTGGAGAAGGAGAAGCATACGGTGCAGACGGCTATTTACAGGGTGACTTCGATCGTTGGTCCTTCATGTGGGGATATGGAATCGGCCGGGCTAACCGCTCCTTTCCATACTGGGATAGCGGCAAAGAGTATCCGACGAGTTTCGACCGATTGCATAACACAAACCTGCTGCTTACCAAAAAGATCAGGAAGCGCGGCAATTTAGAGATGCGGTTTGCCTATAGCAGTGGAACACCAATTACCAGAGCGCAAGGTGTGTACTCGTTTGGCCTTGGACTGCCGCCGTACTTTCTCGACCCGGATTCCAAGAACGGATACCGCGTACCCGCCTACCATCGACTGGATGTCGCGTACCGCCTGAAATACGATTTCAGCCGCTGGTCATTCAGTCCGTTTGTTGAGATCATAAACGTCTACAATCGCAAGAATGTTCTTTCGCAGAGCTATGAACTGGGCTATAATCCGGTCAAGGTTGGACAGACAGGACAATTGCCGTTCTTGCCGAGCATCGGTTTCACCGCGGAGTTCTAATCAACATGAAGACACAACAACGTGCAGGAAAAGCAGGATCACCCGACAACAAACTGATTAACATGAGAGCTCTTTTGGCGGTACTGATGATCGTGGCAGTTTCAGCGCTAGTCTCTGGCTGCGACAATTCGGGCGAATCAAACTTTCGCGAAACTTATGTGTTAGACGGCTGGATGCCACTTGGGCACCCCATCTCCGTCCGGCTTACACATACCGTGGACGTAGGCCAGTACTACGACCCTGCCGCGGTTGGTGTGACCGGAGCCACAGTGACCGTCTGGGAAGTCCTGAATGAGGATACAACAGTGCACTCCCTGGTTGCGGACACAAATGCTTTGGAAGGAACTTATACCGCGAGCGGAATTACCGCGACAGTGAAGTCAGGCTACGACTATTCAATTCGGATTGAAGTCAACGGCGACGTGATTACAGCTTCAACGAGTCATTCTCCTCAGCCGTTCACACTGGATTCAGTCGTGTATCAGCAGCAGAGGGTTGAGAACCCCACTGATCCGAATAGTCCCCAGCTTGTAACCTATGGCGCACGTGACTCGGCGGACAATGTGGTACTATATGAGCTTTTCTTCCAGCCCGCGACGACGAATGCTGGGATCAACTTCATCATTGAGTGCATGGAGCCGGACTGGTACGACAACGAGGATCTTGAAGTTTCGGGCAACAACGGCCCCGGTTTCTCGAACGTCGCGTTCTGGACAGTCAGACAGGAGAGCCGTTTCGCGATTCCATCCATTGTCCTCAATTTTCAGGGGCAGTACAGAGTAAGAGCCATGACCGTTGACACAGTAGGATACAATTACTGTATGACCGTGTTTCCTCCCGATCCAGAATGGAATCCGCCCTCAAATGTCAGCGGGGCACTGGGTCTTTTTACGGTCTATGATGCCGATACCACCTATTTCTGCCTGACCGATCCGGAAGCCGACGTTCCGTTCAATTGTGGACAATGACGCGCAATCAGGCATACGAGCTCGTCTGTGAATGGACATCTTCGGACAGTCTCCGCAAGCACATGCTGGCTGTGGAGGCGGCCATGAGGTATTATGCTCTCAAGTTTGGAGAAAATGAAGAGGAATGGGGCATCGTTGGCCTGCTGCATGACTTTGACTATGAGAGGTTTCCGACCGAGGCCGATCATCCGTTCAAAGGGGTTGAACACCTCCGGTCTCTTGGAGTGCCGGAATCGTGGGCAGATGCTATTCTAGCCCATGCGGCTTACACCGGAGTTCAGCCTTTCAGCCTGATGGCCAAGACGCTCCTGGCCGTTGACGAGCTCACTGGTTTGATCACCGCGACGACCTATATTCAACCCACACGTAAACTTGCGGACCTGAAACCAGCCTCGGTGAAGAAGCGGATGAAGGAGACTGGATTTGCCAGAAAGGTAAATCGAGATGACATCATCAGGGGCGCTGAACTGATTGGGGTCCCGCTGGATGAACATATCGAGAATGTGATCAAGGCCATGCGATTGGAAGCCGACTCTCTGGGGCTCTAGGCCGGCGCGAATCAAAGCTACAAGTCATTCAAAAATAATACCCGGCCTTCAAGCCGGGTATTGACATTTGCGCCAGACCTGCGTAAATTTTTCCCATCGGAATCAAGTGAATTCCGGAATCCACTTCTTACACCACCTACAGCGGAGGAGGTCGTGTCATGTTTCGCAGCTCTTTGATTTGCAGCTTGGCCGTGCTTGCACTTTCAGCTCACACCAGCCTCGCACAGTACCCTGCGCGTGCCCGTGTCCAGGGTCCGGTTTTTTTGACGGGCTTGGAGGATGTCCCCAATGTCCCACCTCCACCGCAAGGGCGGGGGAGAATGGCTCTCGACTGTCCACTGGGGGTACAAGTCGACTGCGATACCATTGGCACCTCATGGTATGATATTCAGTCGAACGGCACAATGGGAAAGCAGATTGCCGTTGATACCATGGGCTTCGTGCACTGCGTGTGGACAAATGGATTGGTCAGTGGGTCTTCGGTTCGACACGTGTTCTACAACATATACAACACGATCGACGGCACATGGATCTACGACGGAGGAACGCAGATAGACGCCGCAACACGGGCAGGGTTTGTGACGCTCTGTGTTCTACCGGATGGCTGGGCATTTCC
>CAZVXJ010000389.1:0-2844 GCA_964631675.1 uncultured Alphaproteobacteria bacterium | reverse complement strand
ATTTGGCGGTACTGGCCGTACGAGTTTCGCGTGTCTTGATCCTTCAGGACGCAAGGTCTTCGGCATAAATGGTCGCAAGCTCCGCATCGAGGCAGGATTTGAGGTAGCGCTTGTAACGCCCCTTGTTGAGGGCTTGCCCTGCTCTGAAGATGTCGATGCGGCTCACCGTCTCGTCAAAGTGACGCCGGTCCGTAAGTTGAAGGCCGAACAGCATCAACTCGTCGAAGCGGACAGCAACGGCGCTTTCAGGCTAACCGAGCTAGGCAGAGTCGCGGGAGAGGCCGGCATCGAGGTCGAATCAATTGTACGGCTTGTACAGGCATTACGGAACTCGGATGCAAATGAGTGGAGCGCCTCGAGCAGTTCCGTCTGATTCCACTTCCATTGCGTAGATTGCTGCCTTTGCTGAAAAGCGCCGAAACTTTCTTCAAGAAAACCAACAATCTCTTCGGCTTTCATTCCCTGTCCGTAAAGCTGCGCGGCGGCGAGAACGCGAATGACCAATGAGCGATCGTCGGTGCCGTCTGTCAGAAAGCGCGATGTAACGTCTTCGGGTTGGCCTGTGACATACCTCGACCAGTAATAATGCTCCTCGTTCGCATTGAGAGCGATGATGTACGAAGTCCCGCGACTGGCCTGCCCTAGTCTGCCTGCGCGGCCTGCAATGTTCTTATACTCCGCTACGGAATATGGCTTGGGGCCGGGGTGTTCCAGTCCGGCAATGACGACGGCTTCAGTCGGAGTATTTACGCCCATCGCCAGTGTGGTTGTGGCGGCGAGGACTTTTAGCGGCGACGACCTGTCGCGGAAGTGCTCCTCGATGACTTGTCGCTCTTCCGCATCCAGGTCGGCGATGTGGAAGCCGACGCCGCCGCTGAGCGACTCGCGCAACTTGCTGGAAGACAATGATGGATCGCCGGTCGGCAGCCTGTCCAGAACGTCTTGCGCCGGCGGCAACCCGAGATTCTCACCGAGGTAGCCGGCGCATCCTCTGGCTTCACCTTTTGTTTCGCGGAAAACGATGACGCTCTTTCCCTCTCTCACCAGCCTGCGCGCCAAGGGGATGACCCAGTCCTGACTCGACCCTTTGCGAAATTCAGGGACGATGAATGATTTGGTAACCTGCTCCTCACCTGTGTCCGAAGAGATGAAGCGGAAGCTACCGTCGGCCCGCAACACGCCTTCGTCCAGCGGGACTGGGCGTTCCGTGCGGCGCAGCAGGCGCGCGCCCAGCCATCTTTCCATGCCGTTGGTATCGCCGATAACCGCCGAAAGCGCGATGATCTGTGGCTCAACGCCCTGCCGACGGCGCATCCGCAGGAGCGTAAGAATAAATTCGAGATTCACGCCGCGCGACTCATCAGCGATCATCTGCACTTCGTCAACTACAACCGTCCCAACCTGCTCAAGAATATGAGGAGCGCCGAGCGCCAATGCTGTGAACTTTTCGTAAGTCATCAAACAAATATCATATTGACCCCGCATGAGCGGTTGAATGTCATCAACGGTGCTGTCGCCAGTCGCGCGGATCGTCCGCACCCCGAACGCGCCATATACTTGGTTGAAGTGCCTGAACATGTCGTTAACAAGCGCCTTTAGCGGCAGCAGGAAGATCGCCCTCCGGCGTTCCAGCACACCCTTCAGAGCCGCAAGTTCACCCACCATTGTTTTGCCTGATGAGGTCGGAGCCGAGACAGCCAAATGCTTGCCTTCGAGCAGATCGAATTTGTTGATCGCATCAATTTGAAGTTGGTTGAGTGAAGGGATGGCCCCTGCCCAGGCGTCGAGCAGTGGTTGTGGGAAGCCGTAGCCTAGAAGACTTTGAATGTCCGGCGTAACCTGTGGCCGTTGCTTTTCAGGGAAGGCCTCGCGGTAAAGCCTGCCCGGTTTGAAAACGGGCCAGGAAAAAGCTCCGTCAATCTCTCCTCGCAGTGTCGGTTGTTGTGGCCTGCCGTTCTGCGTTGAGAAAGCAAGCACACATTCCGTCACGAAATCCAATAGGCGGTAGACGGATAGTTTCCCTGACTTCACTACTTCTTCCGCTCCGAGTAGAGCCTGAATCAAGTGGTAAGTAAGCAAGCCGTGACTCAACTTCGTGTTTTCCCAAGCGGGTTCAGTAGAAGTTGAGGCGGTAAGTATCAGACGCCCATCACCTGACATCTGGTTGAGAAGATCATCGGTTGAAGAAATATCCCTTGGAACGGACTCAACTTCCAAAATCTTTGCCCCCATACCGCCAGAGAAGCAGCAGTCAAGGACGCAGATTAAACGGCGAGACGGGATGCGATCGAGGTAGTTCGCAAGAGATTCGAGGGAAATGCCCGTGCCTTCAATATCTCTCTTGTCTGTATCATAGGCCACCAAGTGGTGCGTCCGTGTTCCGTGACCGGAGAACGAAACAACTACTACATCATCCTCCGCACAGCTTGATAGTCCTTCAAGTCGCCGCTCGATTTCGACGCGCGTTGCCATCTCATCGTTCAGGAGCGTAGTTTGGCCGCCGAACGTATCCGTGAACAGCGAATACAATGCGACTGCATCCCGCTTTGCAAACCTCAGTTCGCTGATTTGGGATGAAGCGCAGCGATCAATGCCAACAAAAACACCATGGAAAGTCATTTCGAATGCCTCAATATTGTTCTGGGATTCCTACTTCTGAATGGGCTGAGCAGGGGCGGGGCACAGGGGGCCTTCTCCGGACCATTACAGATTTATTTTCAACGGCGCATGTGATAGCATTAAGACTAATATGATGTCAACATCTTTCTATTAGCTGGCAGACTAATACTATATATGGGGCAACAGACAACGTTTTCGGAGATTTTGGGGCGGCTGCTGCAAAAA
>CAZVXJ010000388.1:0-2845 GCA_964631675.1 uncultured Alphaproteobacteria bacterium | reverse complement strand
CAGCTTCAAATGCGCAACGGCATAGGGCGCCATTTGCAGCTCGAATCCATAAATGCGCGGAATCAAATGCTCCGCCACAAATCCCGGCCACTCTCCCGCGCGATTCTGCTCCATGAAGCGATTGCGAATCAAATCCACCACGGCATAGAGAAACGTGCCCGTGCCGCAGGCCGGATCAAGTATCAACACTTTCGGCAGCGTCTTCTTCACCTTCTTGCCGCCTTCCATCACCTCCACTTCAATCGTGGACGTGTCGGCCAAGCCGTCCTTCAAACCAAACTTTTCTTTCAGCAGAATATCCACCGAGCGCACGATATACGAGACCACCGGCTCGGGCGTGTAGTAGACGCCGCGCCGCTTGCGCTCCTTCGGATCGTACTCCGAAAGAAACGTTTCATAGAAATGCAGAATCGGATCTTCCTGCTTCGTGCGCTTGCCGAACTGTGCCAGCACCGCCGTGATGTCGGTATGAGCAAGCACGGCGGTCAAGTCATCCACAAATCCGATGAACGGTTCTTCTTCCAAATCGGGCGAGTGAATTGTGTGGAAGAGATCGCGCAGAAAAGGATTGGACTTGGGGATTTCGCGAGCGGCTCCGGTGCGAGTGAAAGACTCCCCCGCCCCGCCTTCGGAAGACCCCCCTGAATCCCCCCGTACACGGGGGGAAGATTTGACTTGTGCATGCTGAATCCGCGCCGCAAACAGTCCGTAGCCGAGCGTCTGCGCAAACATGTCCGCAAACTGAGCGTCCGTGATGTCCGGCAGCAACGTGCGCTCGAATGCCGATTTGAGTTCACGCATCAATTCCGAGGCTTCGCTATTGGCAAACGTCTGCGTGATGATGCGATCAATATTTTTGCAGAGCCCGGCCATCCGCCCGGCCAGTTCCTTCGGCGTATTGATGTCCGTAACATTCTCGGCAAGAAACGATTTGAGCAATCCGGTAAGCTGCTCTTCTCCGTCCTTCGCTATCTTCAATTTGTGGCCCGACCTGCTGCCGAGAATTACCGTATCGCGCTTCACGCCGCGCACGTACCAGCGAAACTCAAGATAGTCAGTCAGAATGAGATTCGGCAACTGTAGGTATCGCTCGATCTGTTCAGACTTCTCAATCCTCGACAAGTCCACGCCGATATCTTTCGTCTCAATATAGCCGACCGGCAGCAATTCGCTTCCGGATACTTTTCTGCGGACAATCAAATCCGGCGCGCCCTGCTTGATCCGCTTGGGCTCGTTCGATATTTGCAGCTCCTTGCCGAAGCTCTGCAGCAGCTTTTCAAGCGTCGAACGGTGCGTGTGCTCTCCGGCATCTCCTGCGGCGAGTTTTTCGGCGAGGGAGTAAAGATACTGTTTCATCATATCGGTGATTTAATGGAAACCCCTATTTCCGCTTTTCCAGCGCAATCGTCTCAATTTCAAGGCGCTTGACTTTTTGTTTCAGCGAATCATCGGGGATGCGGATGTTCTTTAGTTCGTCAAGCTGCTCGCGGGCGGATTTGGCGTCTCTGTTTTCGATGGCGAGCAGACCCAAGTTTACACGCGCGGGAGCGTAGGCGGGATAGCGGCGGATCGAATCCTTGTAAAGCGAATCGGCGAGCAAAACTTTTCCGCCCATCTCGGCAATCACCGCTGCCTTGTAAGGCCACTCGGGAGAATCGGGCTCCCGCGTACCGGCCTCGATCAGCTCCCCAATCGCTTCGTCATATCGGCGCAATTCGGTCAGCGCCATCGCGCGCTGGAGCATGATATTCGTGGGACGCGGAGCATCGGGCGGAAAAACTTTGTCGAGATAGCCGAGCGCTTGTTCGTACTCTTCATTTTCAGTGAAATACCAGAAGTCCTCTAACACCGCTTCAAGCGGAGAGCCGGAGACCGAATCGGGAGGCGCGACTCCGGCGGCGGCGTATTCACGGCGGGCATCGTCAAAGTTGCCGAGTTTCCACAGCGCATCGGCGAGTCCCAAGCGCGCATCACGCAGCTTTTCATCTCTGGCCAGCGCGCGCGCGTAGAGTCCGATGGCGATATCGTATTTTCCGTAGTCGGACGCCGTCGTGCCGAGATTTGCAAAATCCCCTGCGGGGTTCACCTTTGCTTTAACCGTATTGGAAGGAAAAGAGGCCACGACGAGCGCAGTTAAATACACAGCGCAGGCAAAGACCAATCGCGGGTAGGATTTGGCCGCGATGAGCTTCCAAAGTTCGGCGAAAAATGCGGCGGCAAAGGGCAGCAGCACGAGAATCAGCGGCAGGCGGTACTCGGATGAACTGAAAAATATGATGTTTGCGAGCATGTAGGCGAGCACATAAAGCCCGGGCAAGACAAATTCGCGGCGGCGATGCCAGACGAGAAACAGTCCGGCGCAGGCAAGGGGAAACAAAATGCCCCAGCGAATCGGCAGCGCTTTCACAATCGGGGCGTAGCTGCCGACAGCGAGAAAACTCAGGTTATTCGGAATTTCGCCGTTCTGAATCGTGAGCCAGAGTTTTTTTGCGAGCAGCACAATCCATTCGCCGGGATCGCGGGCGATTTCTTTCCACGTTGCGGAAAACCAGAACTTGGAGGCTTGCTCAAGATTCAAACTGTCGCCGACGATGTGCGAAGCCTCGGCGCGGTAGGCTTCGGCTTCGCGCTGCGGATCGGAGGAGACCACGAATTCGGCTTCGTCATAGGAACCGGAAGCGCCGGTGCGGTTGCCGATGAAGAAATTGATCCCGGCGGAAGAAGTTGTGAACGAGGCGCCGCCGGACTCTTTCCAATTGTGGACAATAGCCGGAGACAGCGCGAGCGCACAGGCAACCGAGAATGCAATCGCGGACCGCCAAGCGCGGGTGCGAAATTTAATACA
>CAZVXJ010000387.1:0-2851 GCA_964631675.1 uncultured Alphaproteobacteria bacterium | reverse complement strand
ACCAGTCTAAGGCCGCGTGCAGTACTCCCGTGCACATAAACGGGGATGACGGGAGCACCGGAAAGTGCAACCACCCAACCGACACCAATTTTTGCCCGCAGGAATGCACCATCAGGCGCGCGAGTACCCTCAGGAAACATCAACAGCAGCCCGTCCTTTTCGAGTATGCTGACGCAGTTCTTGAGCGCCGCTCGATCAAACTGCCCGCGTCGAACGGGAAAAGCGTTTAAGTATCGAATTAATCCGCCTAGGATGGGTACTCGGAATAACTCTTCTTTTGCAAAAAAGTGAGTTTCCCGAGGAATCAAACCGCCAAGTATTGGCGGATCGAAGTTTGACCGGTGATTTGATGCCAGGATGAATGCTCCATGCTTTGGCAGATTCTCCATCCCGTATACTCTGACACCCAACGCGACTCGAAAGAAAATCTGCGACGCCAAGCGGCACGCGGCATAACCGAGTCGCATTGCGATTAGTGTATGACAAGCGACGGACTAATCTTCTTGGCCAAAGATAGAACGCGCTCCACCTGATCTCCAATCGTCATGTCCGATGTATCCACTTCGACGGCATCAGCGGCTTTCACCAGGGGACTATGCGTGCGGGACGAGTCTCGAAGATCTCGCGCGGATAGAGCGGATTCCACCTCATCCTGCGGTTGCTCAATTCCTCTTGCCAGCATCTCCTTACGACGCCGCTTGGCTCGAGTCCGCAAATCAGCGACCAAATAGATTTTCAAGTCCGCATTAGGGAAAACAACTGTTCCAATGTCGCGCCCATCCAGGACGACACCTCCGTCCTTTCCTAGTTCACGCTGCCAACCAATCAGATACTCTCTTACGAGTGCATTTTCGGAAACGGGACCGACCCAGAGTGAGATTTCAGGAGTTCGTATTGACTCCGTGACGTCTTCACTATCCAGGCGGAAACGCGTCGCTTCCCCCTCTTCGTGCTGTGAAACAACCGTTGCCTTGAGCAGTTCCTCTATACGCGCAGACTCTGTCACATCCACTCCAAATCGCATCATCTTGAGCGCCACCGCACGATACATTGCGCCCGTATCAATGTGCATGAATCCCAGACGCTTCGCCACTTGCCTTGCAGTGGTTGACTTCCCGGACCCTGCCGGACCGTCGATCGCGATTACCAGTCCGCGCTTTCCGCTCACGATTTGATCCGAGCGCCCTTTTCTTCGTCGATGAATATGTGAGTGACAATTCGCCCTGCAAAATGGTCATCCGCGTCCGAACGAATTCTACGTTCCCAGGGGTAGGCCGACGACGTATCCGTTAATGACATTTCGCCGGCACTATAGAAACGGGCAACTCTAGCCTGCCAGCGCTTCATGTTTACTGGGCGCAGGTCGACCCAGCCCTTGTCCGCCCAATCGTCTACTGATTTGGGATCCATGACAATGTCATTACTGCCGGAATAGGCCGGAATTTTGACTTCTGGGCCCCGCAACATACGCTTGCCATCCGGCAACAAAATCGGTACTCCAATCGAGATGATTTGCGCTCGCAGCTTGGAATCGCGCTGAATCACACCCAATAGGTTGGCCGCAATCACGTCGGCACTTTCCCGTTCCACAAGAGACGGATTAGGGTATGCCTGCTTAATTAGATACGCCTCATAAAGCAACTTCGAGAGATGCGGCGGACCGAGCATTTCGAAAGCCACGCTATCGACGCCGTGTTCCTTCTCGAGCCGTCTCATCTCCTCGAGCGCTGCGCCCCGCAGGAACCCCGCTCGATAGGATGGTCCCATTGAAACTGAATCCAGCGCCGCGATTACATCCAAACCGCTGTTGCCACCCTCAATCTCCCACAAGACTGCTTGCGCAATCTCTTCCGGAGTCACAAACTCCATCTGCTGGGACGCAGTTATTGTGAAGAATTCGTCTGTTGAGAAAATCCCGTTCTCACCGGTATCAATGTAGACAGAACTGAAATTCTTTCCGGTGGCCACGCCGCTCTTGTCGCTGACCCGATGGAACACTCTGTTGAGCGACTCAGCTTTCTCCACTGGACAGTCATAGAGCGGGATCGGCTTTCCGCCCTTTATCACCTCACCGTAGGCAATTTTCTTCCAGGCAATTGCCGCGGCCGGCTTGATTTCCTTAACATAGGGGCAACCCGGTGTCCGCGCCATCAGGAAAAGGAGCATACTGTGTGCACCGGCAAGGGCGGATTTTGAGAGCAACTGCCCCGAGGGCTTATCTTCCGAGTGTGTGTAGGGTATATTGAATCCCATACCACCCGTTCCAGTCGTGCCGACCTTAACATAAGTGTGAACTCTCGACCGCATTGTCGCATCAACCAGCACTTGAATGTGTCGAATGAGCTGCGGGACTGAAACCGTACTGAGCAGCCGCTCGACCTGCTCGCCCATGACTGCGGTGGTCACATCCAGCGCTTTGGAAACAGCCTCAACGTCGTAGTAGGATTTGTATACATCCTGATATGCGAACGATGTGGCAGAATTCACGCAATCCACAATCACGTCCGGCTGATGTTTCGTGATCAGCTTGTGCATGTAGAAAGAACTCAGTCGTTCCGGTGTCGGCCTTTCGAATATATCCTCAACGAACTGCTTTCTCAAGTCAGGGCTGTTCATGACATCGCGTCGAGAAATATCTTTCATGCTCTCGCGCACGAACAGATCTCCCCACGCGCCTTCAATCTGAACTCCCCGAAACTCCTTTCTCAGCTGATTGACGGCCTCGGTTGCCTCCTTCTCACTCAGCGATAGAATCACCAAACTTGACGGGCCTCGCGCCAATATTTTTCGGCATACGGCCATGCCTACAAGCCCCCAACCCCCAAACACTAAACCCTTGCTGCCTTTCAGC
>CAZVXJ010000386.1:0-2871 GCA_964631675.1 uncultured Alphaproteobacteria bacterium | reverse complement strand
TAGACACGGCCCACGGCTCAACACTACCAAGTCGTATGCGCTCCAACCCTTCAATCTCCTCAAGTTTGAAGAGAAGCTCGGTCAGCGCGTCACGACGGTGCCAGTCAAATCCGTAAGTCCCAAGTGCGACCCCAGTAAGCACAACTTCGGCGAATCCTGCTCTTGCCAAGACTCGGGCTCGCTCAACAGCGTCGTCAATGCTAAGACTTCGCCCTCGTCCCCGCAAACGTGGGATCACGCAATACGTACATTTTTGTGAACAGCCATCCTGAATCTTCAGGAAGCTTCGCGTGCGCCCAAGAAGCCCGTCGACAACAATGGATTCTCCAAATTCAACCGTTGCTCGGGTCGCTCCCACGTGAACCGACGCCCGGCCAGTCGAATTGGACTGGGCTAGGATCTCAGGCATTCGATGCTTCTCCACGTTACCGACAACGGCATTTACCCCTGGAATCCGTGCGAGGTTTTCTGCATCACGTTCAGCCAGGCATCCCGCGGCGATCAAATGAGCGGCAGGATTTCGTCTGTGAATCGATCGAAGCTGCGTCCGCGCTTTTCTTTCCGCGGTCGACGTGACCGCACACGTATTCACAACACACACATCCGCGGACTCAATCTCAGATACGACACTGTAGCCCTCGGCGCGAAACTGAGCCAATATGGCTTCACTGTCATATTGATTCAGTTTACAACCCAGAGTGGTCACATGAACGCTTTTCGGTGCCAAAATGCGGGGAGAATCGGGATAGAACTGCGGAGCGGCATCAAACGATATCGCTCCGCATGAACGTAGATTAAGAACTTATGCCGGTTCAGGTTGATCCGGCGGGGAATCCATGTCCGGAATCGACGAAGGCGATTCGTGCGAATCCATGTCACTGCCAACCACATATTGCTTCATGGTGGCTTCGTCAACCTCACTCTCACCTTCGGCTCCAGCGGGAGCTTGAGCCGCAAGAATGATCTTTTTCGCCTCCTTGTCAAACTCGATTACTTCGAGTTGAAGTTCGTCACCTACGCTCACAGACTGCTTCTGACCTCGGGTAACTCGCTTCAATTGACTGTTTGGAACAAACCCCTCAACGTCGAAGGGAAGATCTACCACAATGCCTTTGTCCAAAATACGCGAAGCTTTTCCGCTCACTTGTGTGCCAACGGCCAAGGTCTTTTCAAGCTCATCCCATGGATTCATTTGCGCCTGCTTCAAGCCCAACGCAATGCGACGCTCGTTTCGATCAAACCCGAGCACTACAACATCGACTGAATCACCTTTTTTGAGAATCTCGCCCGGATGGCGAACACGCTTGGTCCAAGATAAGTCAGAAATGTGTACCAGTCCGTCTATACCATCTTCCAGTTCAACAAACGCACCAAACGGCACGAGATCACGCACACGCCCTGTATGACGGCTGCTGAGAGAGTATTTCTGTTCCAGATTCTCCCACGGATCCGGCTCCACTTGCTTAATTCCGAGTGAAATCTTTCGACCCTCTTTGTCCACGTTTAGCACGACCACATCGACCTCATCACCCACTGAGAGTACGGCTGAAGGGTGCTTAACGTGCTGGGTCCAGCTCATCTCTGAAATATGCACCAGCCCTTCCAGGCCGCGCTCAAGCTCGACGAATGCACCGTAGCGAGCGATGCTGACAACCTTGCCGCGCACTCTCGCTCCGGCCGGGTATTTGTTCTCGACACCCTCCCAGGGATGTGACTGCAGTTGTTTGAGACCAATCGAAATTCGCTGACGATCCTTGTCGTAATCGAGAACTTTGACCTCGATCTTCTGGTCAAGCTGCACAACTTCAGACGGATGACTTACGCGACCCCACGATAGGTCGGTGATGTGCAAGAGCCCATCAACGCCGCCAAGATCGACGAAGACACCGAAGTCGGTGATATTCTTCACGGTGCCTTCCATGACATCACCAACGTTCATGGTAGAAAGCACCTTCTCACGCACTCCGGCGAGTCCTTCCTCGATGATCACCTTGCGTGATACAACGATATTCTTGCGAATGTCGTTCAGCTTTACGACACGGAAATCCAACTCTTGACCGACCAGGGCATCGAAGTCCCGGACAGGATGCACGTCGATTTGAGAACCCGGCAAAAAGGCATCAATTCCTATCAGGTCCACGACAAATCCACCCTTGATGCGTCTCAGCACCTTGCCCTTAACGGTCTCACTGTTTGCGAACACTTGCCCGATCTTTTCCCAAACACGAAGGAAGTCGGCTTTCTTCTTCGAAAGCAGCAATTGGCCTTCAGCATCCTCAACCCGATCGAGATAAACATCGATGTCATCACCGATCTTGACTTCACTGCGATTTGAGAATTCATCAAACGCAATCGTGCCTTCAGACTTGAACCCAATGTCTACAGAAATCTCTTTGTCATTGATTGCGATGATCTTGCCGCGAACGATTTCTCCTTCACGGAATTCCATGATCATCTTCTCATACAGGCTCGCCAGATCCTGCGCATCCTTGTTCGCTTCAGGCATCGACTCTGGCAAGTCGCTTCGCTTGACTTTGCGGCCCTTGAACCGGAGATCATCCTTTGCTGTGATATTCCCGGCCCCAGTTTGTTCCATCATTTCAGACATGTTTATTGTTTCCGGATTATTTTCGCCCGCCCGGACGGCGGGGTTTAGGTGAGACGAATTATCTTAGTTTAGGGTCGTCGATGACGGTCCGATCGAGAATTGGTCCTGGCTGATTCCCTTGAGTGCCAGGCAGCAATACCGACAGTTGCCGAATACTGTCCAATATCAGATCGGAAATGTGCTGATAGAGTTCCTTGCCCGTGAGGCTTGGACTCACTAATAAAGCAGCAGGAATGGGCTTTCCAACAATGAGATGAATGGCC
>CAZVXJ010000385.1:0-2881 GCA_964631675.1 uncultured Alphaproteobacteria bacterium | reverse complement strand
TGCGCCAGCCATGAATCCGAGAAGGACGAGAAATAGGCATAATCTGAGAAGATGTCATGCGGGCTGGTAAACTGTTCGAGTTGAACCAACCAGCATTTTGCACAAACATAAACGTGCAGAGGATAAAACGGTTCCATGCGGTTACGCTGTTCCGGCTTGATGTAGGAATTTGCGAGCGGAGACATACCCAGATCGACAAGGGTGTGTTCAATCGCTACGCCGCATGATCGACAGAGTGACTTGTTCATGCCGTGCCTCTTTCTTCCGTATACTGACTCATGGCTCCCTGGCTTCGGGACACCTCTCACGTCCGACAACGCTCCTTCCAAACAAGATCCTCGGTCACCTGGCCGCTTTCTCGCAACTTTCGCAAGGTCACCAATCGGACGAATTCACCTGTTCGAAATTCAGGGTCCTGAAATTTCATGGTAGCGAGACCATCCCGAAGATCCACCACCGCGCTGAGAAGGTCGATGCTCGGAAGATACCCCTGTGCAAGTTTGGAAAACTTGGCGAAGCTCACCCGGTAAGATCGCTTGTCCGGTTGTGCATCCTTGTTGATCGAAACCTCCACGTTCTCCACTACCTTCGCCACGGCCGCAGCCAAGTCCTTAACCTGATAATTCCAGCCATCGCTTCCGACGTTCACCGTCAAGAAGGCTCCGCCGTCCCGATGATCGCGTTGCACAGCCCAGTCGATCGCCCGAGCCATATCCTTCACATGAATGAGGGGGCGCCATGGAGTGCCGTCGCTCAGAATGTTGATGCGCCTTGCGGTCAGCGCTCCGGCGACAAAATCATTCAAGACGAGGTCAAGCCGAAGACGATCGCTCATTCCGCACGCCGTCGCGAACCGAAGGCAAGTGACGTTGAATCTGTCGGACGCCAACGCTGAGAGATCGCGTTCTGTGAATACCTTCGATTTGGCATAGGCCGTCAACGGATTCAGCGCATCTTCTTCCTTCCTGGGTCCCCCTTCCGCAAAGCCATATACGCTGCAGCTGGAAGCAAACACAAATGACTTGACCCCAGCACGATTGGCCTTTTCAGCAAGCGCTACACTGGCTCGATAGTTGATATCAAGCGTGACGGCCTCGAAGAGCGCTCCCATTGGATCATTGGAAATGGCACACAGATGAACCACGGCATCCACCCCGCGCACAACATCGTCAGAGATATCGCGGATATCGCCAAAGTACTGCACGTCCGCCAGACTCTCAGGAAATCTCTTGGCACCGGTCAAGCATTGAGCGAAGTAGCCTGCGTCGTACCCAATGAGTTCAGCACTAGGATGAACTTCCCGCAATCTGCGCAATACCAACGGTCCAAGATAACCCATGTTACCCGTGACGAGAATTCTCATGCTGCCCCCTTCAATTGAGGACCTTCTGAATGTGTTCGCATACATGCTCAGAAAACGGAATACTACAGGTGAACGCCGGCGAGACCGCGTTCAAGACGTGCATGGAACGTCTGTCGCCTTCCAAAACAAAATCCATTTCAAGTTTTCGTCTCTCGATATCCACCAATTGTGCCCTAATACCCGGCTTTCCCCAGTGCTGATAGTGTTCCGGCTTTACTCCTTCGGCTAAAACGCTGGCCAGTGCGATCATCTTTGACTTTGAGTACTTTGCCAACTCTCTCACTGCTAGAGATTTGAAGTCAAAATTTGAACTGACAAGCAAGCCCAACCCTCTGACCGCCACTTCGAGAAATTCATTCAAACGAAAATTCTCCGTCCATCCATACTGTTCCCGCCAAAATCCGGGAATTGCCGTAGGACCGATCTTAGCCTTTCCTCCAATCCCCACAGTGAAATGCACACCCAAGAACGGATTCTTGAGGTCAGGGACTGGGTAAATGTTCGTCCGGATGGATCCTGGAGGTTCACTGGAATAGAGATACAACCCCTTGAATGGGAGGATCCGATATCGAGAAGCAAATCCATAATCTCGAGCAATGCGATCAGCATAAAGGCCTGCGGCATTCACGATGTAGCCGGCCTCCCTGGTGCCTTGAGTGGTCTTCACTTTTTCATTTTCATGTCCGAGATAGTGAACTCCACACCATAGCTGTACTCCTTCCTCGACGGCGTCTTTCTTCATGGCTTGCATAACAAGGGAAGGATCAACTGTGGATGTTGCTGGCGAAAACAGCGCACGTTCGCATGTCTTAACACGAGGCTCAATGGATTTCGCTTCCTTCTCCGATACTTCCTCTAGCGGGATTCCGTTCGCTCGGCCTCTCCGCAACAGCTCATCGAGTCCTGCATGATCGGCCTCGTCTCGAGAAACAACCAATTTTCCGCATTTGTTAAGAGGAATGTTTCTTTGCTCACAGTACTCGGTTAATTGACGATTGCCTCTCCACGTAAATCGTGCCTTCAGGCTTTCCGGTGAATAGTAGAATCCAGCGTGCAGGACTCCGCTGTTTCTTCCACTGGCATGCAATCCACACGCGACTTCCTTCTCGAGAAGGTGGACGGATGCATCGGGATAGGACTTTCGCAGCCCACGCGCGATGTTTAGGCCAATCACTCCACCGCCTATGACAAGAAAATCCGAATGCACCGGTTACCACACCTTCCAGGGCGCTTTGCTGGATTGCCATTGGTCTTCGAGCACGCTCTTGTCACGTAGCGTGTCCATATTTTGCCAGTATCCGTGGTGCTTGTATGCCGAGAGCATGCCCTCATCGGCAAGCTGTCTCATTGGTTCTTCCTCCCAAACCGTCGAATCCCCTCGGATATAATCCATGACCTCGGGTTGCAGGACAAAAAATCCGCCGTTGATCCACGCACCATCTCCCTTGAGCTTCTCACGGAAGTTGTGAATCTTGGTTTCTTTGTCCGGAAGTGAAAAGGCCCCAAATCTCCCTGGCG
>CAZVXJ010000384.1:0-2884 GCA_964631675.1 uncultured Alphaproteobacteria bacterium | reverse complement strand
CTTACATTTTTGGTCACCCGAACAATCGCTGTCCTTATTGCAGCGGCATGCGCCGGCCTGGCATTTGTCGGAGCGGCACTGGCTGTCCCGGTTGCAGGCAGCCCCGAGCCCCAGAGTCGTGCTTTGACAAAAATTTGGCCCGGTTATCGGCGTGTAGCAACTCTGCCCGGTGGGGCAGTCGCTGTCGCTGCGGCAGACACACCTATCTCCTTCACATTGGCCGGACTTGCACTGATTGTTGTTCTGGCAGACGGCGCCGATCGCCAGGGTGCCGTCAGTGCCAGCCTCGCAGCGATTCTGCCCCGTGATCGGTGTGCGGCACACCTGGCCCGATGGACAATCGCCGTCACGGCGGCAGACGCACCGGCCCCCTTCGCAATGATCCGAGCGACACTCGGCATCGCGCGTGCACGCCGCGCCGATCACCAGGTCGGTCCTCGAGCAGAAATTCCTCCCGACCGCCGGTTTGAAGCAGCGTTCGCCTGTTGGACAGTCCCCGTCTTGGTCGCATTGGCAGGTGCCGCCAAGGCAGCGGCCACTGCGGCACTGATCGTCGACACGACAAGCAGCATTGAGCCCGAGATCGCTGCGCCCGATGAGTGGCTTATCTGTGATAAAGGCTGTGTCTGTTTTGCAGAACGCCGCTGCCCGATCCCCCATCACATAGACGGGATCGTTGTCCCTGACGTAGCTATCTGGACTATTGTGGTTCTCAAGTATCGGGAACCCGTCCGCATGGCCAGCCTCATGGACGATAATACCGACTAGACCGCAGAGCGTCTCTCCACGATCGACCCGATTGTAGTAACAGACGTTAACTCGATTCTCCAGCCCACCATGGGCCTGACCGCCGAGGCCTTGCTGGTTCAGGCATTCGCGTGACTTTCCTGTTGGCCCCTCGTCCTGACAAACTATATTGATGCGCGGCCATTTCCGAACGAATTCATCGCGATTGTCCTTACTAATATGGGTAAATTCGTCGGCGATCTGTCGAGTTCGTCGGTCGATGTAGTCGGCAGCCACACTGATATCGTTCTCCGCAATCTGATCGCACTTCTTGACGGAATAGGCTAAGGCCGGCGCTGCGAAAATACCAAGCGAGAAAGCACCAAATACAATGATGATTAGTCTGCGAATAAACATGTCATCCTCCTTGTTCAAACTTAGCCGTTCAATTAGGTTATCGTCGGCTATTTTGCTGACCGTGGGGTAATGAACGTCGGCTGCCATAGCAATCTCAGTGAGCGTATACTTATGCTTCCAGCACCGGCCGTCTTTGGCACAGTTTACGAAACATTGCCGTGCCTCAGTTCTGGCCGTTCACGCTCAGTGTGATGCTCGCGTGCGGGCTCGTGCGACGAGCGCCTTGAGCACCTGCAGATCCACGACACCGGGCACTAACTCGTTGCCCACGACGAATGCCGGAGTGCCCGTGACGCGCAAATCATTGGCCAGCTTCTGGTTACGTTCAATGATGGTGAGCCACTCAGGTTTCTCCATGTCCGTCTCCAGTCTCTTGGCATCCAAGCCCACCTCGCTCGCGATCTGAAGCACATGTTCTTTCGACAGATCGCTTTTCGCCGCGAGGAGGGCTTCATGAAAGGCTTGATGCCGACCTTGCGCCCGGGACGCCAATGCCGCCTTCGCCGCTTGTATCGAGTCATGCCCTAAGATGGGAAAGTCCTTGTAGACAATGCGCACGCGCGCGTCGTCTTGCTGCAACTGCGTAACAGAGCCGGCGGCCCGTTTGCAGAATCCGCAGCGATAATCGAAGAATTCGATAACCGTGACGTCACCGGCCGCATCGCCGCTCACCGGCGATGCGGGATCGTGCAGCAATTCGCTCTGATGCGCGACGATCGCCTGTTTCACACTCGCTTGTTCTTTTTCTTGACGTTGTGACTCCAAAGTCTGAAGCGTCTGCTCAATCGTCTCGGGATGTGACCGAATGTACGACTCGATAACCTGTTCGACCGACTGCCGCCATGCGGGGTCGGTCGTAGGGGCTGTGGACTGCCCGAAGGCCGGTGAGGAGAGCATGGCGGCACACGAGACCACGGCCGCCAGGGTCATTTTCACCATAGCCTGCAACGCTGTCATGATCCTTGTGCTTACGTTGGGAATGCGACATGATAATTGAGGAGACATTGAACTTTTTCTATTTTTCCTCAAAACTCGACACCCATCACCACTACTCACATTCAGAGCGCCACCTGAGTAGACCGCCGACCGCAATCCCGATTTGCCTGTATGCATCATGAACTCCTTTCGTTTGTGACAGAGAATATCCCTCTCCAAATGAAGGTGAATGGACTAACCGGTTTTCACATTATTAAGGTGCTCGCAATCCGAACGTCGATTCCGTTACACCGAACACACTTACTGCTTCGCGATTCGAACGACAGACACGTCAGTGAGACTGCAACGCATATGCCAGGACGATTACTTAGAAGTGTTCCTTGCTTTATTCAGGCGATACGGATGGATGTGTTTTTGCTGAAGGGAACTCAGACGAGAAAACTGTATCGAAAGAGATAAATGACGGTATCACAACAGATACGCTCAGAAGACAACAACCATCGGGAATCGTTTGTTATGCGTTGGCTCCGAGGTGAAAGAGGGACAGTAAAAGGAGTCTGACTTCATGTACAGGGTCGGGGTCGAAAAGAGTCGGAGGTATGTGTGCTACAGCCGCAACAATCGCGGTAGCGGTAGTCGCGATGGTTTAATCATGCTGGGGAAAGGTCTCTCGAAATCGGCGTGCAGGCACGGTCTTCAGCCCGCGTTAGCGCATGTTTACAAAGATCACTGTCGAAGATCCCACTCAGAAACTGACTCGGACGGACAATGCGCCCGCGTATAGGGTGGTATTGTAGAGTCCATT
>CAZVXJ010000383.1:0-2892 GCA_964631675.1 uncultured Alphaproteobacteria bacterium | reverse complement strand
CCAACACCAAGCCGCGTTCATTTTTCCTCCCGCGCCCGAGGTTCTCCTGTATTCTGCATTCGAGTCGTTTCATGGTACTTATCTCCTCGTTTCGCGTGTCAGGCCCCAACATTCATGTTACGACCTTGAATCATGAATCGCTGGACGGAGCGTTTATACTGGTCGTAAAAATAGGTTCCGTCTGGAAGGTTCAGGTAATCGCGATGGCCATTCGTTTCCTCGCCCGCGCGAGTAACCAAAATCATTTCAATTGCGGTTACCCTGATGCGTTCACCGTGACTGAGCGTAAATCCTGCGTCCGGGAAATTCTCAGCGGCCGGAACTCCAACGAGATCGTTGTCATAAAAGATAAACATCAGGTGATCCACGTTGGACGCTATGCAGCGTGCACCCTCTTCACTCCATTCGAGTGAATCGCGATTCCACTCCCAAATTCGCTGGTAGGCATCTGTACCGCTAAGATAGTACGCAACGGTTTCCGTATGGTCGTCGCCGTCGATATCGCTGCTTATCACCATAAAGTACGTGTTTGCGTACTCGAGGTCCTCAAACAACGAATCACTCCAGGCCATGTTTGGCACATCGTGACTGATGTCATTTGAATCACCGTCCGCATCTTCAGGGGCGACCATGCCTGCCATCTTCATTTCACGCGTCAGCCGTTCGCTCACGAGTCGTTGGTCGTCTTGGATATTCAGCGTAACATCCTCACGCGCGCTCGATTTGGCTGCACCGACGTACAGTACAACGATCGACGTGAGCATTACCATGCTCATACTCATGGCAATGACCGTTTCCAGCACGGTCACACCGTGTTGCAGCTTTCGGCCCGGAGAGTGCTCTCCCCCGGCTTTCTGTTCTGGCTTTCTCATCCTGTCCTCGCTTTCTTCATACGTGTCATAGTTATAGATTGCTCACATAGGTCGTGACTGTCTCGCTGCGACGGTCGTTCTCAAAGTAGACGGTAACATCAATTTGCTTGATGGTACCTTGATCAATGACCGTTGTTACGTGACGATAGTCAGGGTACGACGAGTATTCCCCGTAATCGCCTTCCTCCGATACAATGTCCGCGAATCGCATGTTTCGCATGCGCTCCATTTCGAGCTTGACGATTGAGTTCGCAACATCAACCCGTGTCCCAAAGCGATTGGATTTCGCATTGGCAACAAATGAGCCCATCACGACGACTAGACCCAGCATCACCAGAAACATGGTGACCATCACTTCGATCAGACTGATGCCCGACTGTCGTTTAGTGAGTTTCTTCATCAGAAGACTCCTTTCCGCCCTCGATCCGGTTCGCACCCTTGTCATATCTTATCTTAACACTTGAGTTAGCCCGAGGGAAATGCTCCACTGGCCTTCCATGCTGGCGGACCCTTCCGCCATCACTGAATACCCTTCCGGAAGGTGCCATTCCAGGCCGAATAGCCCGCGAAATGCCTGCTCAGAATCCGTGTAATTCTGTGATCCGCCGGCAGATGGATATTCTTGACCATTGAACCGCACACTAACGTCCTTCTGTCCAATCAGAAACGGTTTTGCGATCCCGCAGTATGGAATTACCGATCCAACCCGCATGCCCGCAGTTATTGCCGGTGTGACTTCGTGCCAGGTGTACTTACTTCCAATCGTTTTCATGCCGTTGGAAGTCTTGCCGTCAGGCTGAAAACCCATGTAATTAAGCGAACCGACGATCTGGTACTCGGGTGCTCCAACTGGGAATCCGGCACGCACATTGGCACCCCAGCTCATGGCCCAGCTGGAAGAAAAGTCCGAGTATCCGCCGCCGATGTCGTTCATTCCAAGATTGGCGGTACCCAGCATGGCACCGATATCCAGAGAGTTGGATACGCCGTAACGGGCACTTAGTCCAAGACGTTTTGATTCAAACGTGCTCTCGTTTCCTGCGGCAGACGTACTCGCGTTGACATCCAGGTTTGTCTGCCCGACTTCCACAGTCATGCTGGTCATAGATTGTGGCACCAGAAAGACCGGTCCGCCAATCATCGCTTGCGACACGCCACAGAAGGCGAGCGTCAATAGTGTCGGTAGTGTATATCTAATCATGTTTGCCTCAATCGGTTAGTTTGTTCACGTGGACGCGACAGTTCTCAGTTTGGCAGCGCAGCGCGAAGCGTAAACGTTTGTGTGAATGCAAAAGCATCGCCTTGCCGTGTGTCGACTTCGATCAGCACCGGCGTGGCCGCGTCCGTATCCTGCAAGGTCAAGTCATTGAAGAAACTCACCGTGTAGCTGGTGTCGCCCGGGCAGCCGATGACAATTTCATCGGGATATACACGGCCTTCGCTTGCTGAGAATCTCACCGTTGATCCTGCAACCAGCGGCCAGTAGTTATACTCGTAGGTTGCAAACGTGATCAACGCATTTTCTCCGATGAACAGCTCACGCTCATTCGGGTCGCCATTGACGGAAGCCTGGCGAATAAATAGTTCAGTTTCGCTGTAATTGAACGTGACATCAGTAGATGCCCATACAATCACGCTGTCGCCGTTCAGATCCGTGCCGGCAGATGTAGCGATGACTTTCGCGACACCATTACGGGACGGAGTTGGGTTGCACAGAATGGCGCTACCCAGATTCGGGTCGCTAATCGTCGAAAGCCAGCGACTGATGGTCGGCAACGGATTTCCGCCGTAAAGCGTCACGTGGGCAAATCCATTTTCGTCCGTGTATCCCGTCGCAGTGGTTACCACACCACCCGAAGTCGTAAAATACACGGCGGTACCCGGCGTTACCGGATTGTTGTAGCGGTCACCGACCAGCGCAATGATATGAGCAGAGTCACCCACAACGTCCATTCCAAAAATGTTGCACGGTGAAGCGGCCAGTGACATATGGCTGCTCAGACAACCGTCGCCGATGTTC
>CAZVXJ010000382.1:0-2907 GCA_964631675.1 uncultured Alphaproteobacteria bacterium | reverse complement strand
CGAGGATCCACTGTATTCTGAAATGTGTCCACGCGCAAATAGAAGATTTCTTCCTTACCGGATAATTTGTACCGCAGCGAGTCCTTTACAGCATCATCATTGGCATACTTTCGCAAGTCTCCAAGCTCAATCCAACGCGACTTTAACTCAGGTGCGTAATAATCCAGCAGGCCCCAAGCCCCATCGGTAACGAGCAGTGCAGACTGGGCCGTCATTTGTTCCAATAGAAGGCGCGCAGCACCTCGCCAATCTTCGCGGCGGCCATAGTTCACCTGGTCATTGAAGTGCCAGAGCGCGACGGCGAACAACAGACAAGCCGAAACGCCGACAGCAACCCGTAGTCTCTTACCGGCAACATTTATGTAAGCAAGTGTGAAAGCCCAAAGTAATATTGGTGCAGAAAAAATCAGATACTTTGGCTGCAGCCAGTTCATGCCGGTTAACAATGCGGCGGCAAGTGCGAGCAAGATCGGAAACGTAAGCAGCGCGTGAGTGAACATAAGGCCACCGCGTTCTTCCTTCCGGATCTGCATTTGCGCAAGTTTCCACAGTAGGATCAGCAGCGGCACAGCCGCAAGCGTAATCAGAAGCAAATTTCGTGATACGACATTGGAGCCGATTTCGCGCATCGCTCCGGCCTCCGGCAGGGCGAAGTAATTGTAACCCACCGTGAATGCCGCAAGCAGTTTAGGCAGTGCGCTGATCATGTCCATGCCGTAGCTGCCACCGCGTTCATGCTGGAAACGCAGGATGTTTGCGATGTTTGGCAGGTACAGCAGCAAAGTCACACCCAGAGTAGTGATGCTCATCCGAAGCGGAATGCGTGCGCGTTCAAGCCAGAACAACAGCGCAAATCCAGCAAGGTAAAGCCAATAGTGCAGATGTGTATACACTCCGAGCAGCGCAAGCAGTGTAAACCATACCATGCATGACCATTGCGGTTCCTCGCGAATCCGCAAGTAAATTCGCCACTGCAAGAGCGCAATCAGCGTGACGAGCGAGTACATCCGCAGCTCTTGAGAAAACTCAATCAGCAGTGGCGAGGCCGCGATTAGAAATGCAAACACAGCTCCAGCGCGCGGGCTGTGCATCTTTTTGCCGATGAAGAACGCCACTGGAACTTGCAGAATGCCGAACAGAAGCGGAAGCAAACGCAAACCGATTTCACCGCTGAATCCGATCTGTTTCCATAGATACAGCAAAGAAAAAAAGACCGGTCGAAAACGGTCTTCGGTGGATGTGATTAGTTCATTCGAGTCGCGCAGCAGCGAAAATGCCTCATCACCGTAAAAGCTGTCGGACAGGCCGGGGATGCGGACGAGAACGCCCAGCAGAACAATTGGAACGATAAACGATGAACGATGAAGCAGGTCAGAGACTTGAGACCTGAGACCTGAACTCTGTGATTTCACTTTTTTGGATTTTGGATTTTCTACTCATCCTTCACGGATCGCATCCACGGGTGAGAGTTTTGCGGCGCGGTGGGCGGGATACACCGCACCGACATAGGCCAGCAGCACGGCAATCACGGCAACGAGTGCGAAATCTATGGCGCGCATCTGTATCGGAAGCGCGTCGAGAAAATAGATATCCGAAGGCAGCGCGATCCATTTATAGCGAAGCTGCCCGAGGCAAACGATAAAACCGAGCAGAAGACCCAGCGCGCTGCCGAACACGCCGACAATTAGACCTTGTGCGCTGAACACGGCGGCGACGTCGCGATCACGCGCGCCCATCGCTTTCAGGATGCCGATGTCACGGCGTTTTTCCATCGCCACCATAATCAGCGTGGAGAGAATATTGAACGCGGCCACGATAATCACGAGTGAAAGAATAATCGTCCACATCCATTTTTCGATCTTCATCCATGAGAACAGCGTCTTGCGCAGCTCGAACCACGTTTGCACGTAAACCGGATCGGCGAATTTTTCTTCCAGCGCGAGCTTCACTTGATCGGCCAGCCACAGATCATCGAGTTTGATTTCGAGACCGTCCACTTTTTCTCCTCGCAAGAACAGTTTTTGCGCCTCCGCGAGGTCCATATAGGCGAGTACGTCGTCAAACTCGAACAATCCGGTTTGAAACAGTCCCGTCACCACAAACTGTTTCACGACCGGCGCGGAAAAACTCGAACTCATTCCGGCGGGAGAGAACACGACGAGCGTGTCACCAACGCGCGCGCCGATGCGGTCCGCCAGAAATTTTCCGACGACAATGCCGGGCACACCGCCCGTATTGAAGTTCAGCGCGCCGTCCGAGATGTGCTGCGGCAAATCACTCACTCCCGCGAGCGTTTGCAGGTCCACGCCGCGAAACACCGCTCCCTCGGATTCCTTCCCGCGCCTCAGCATGCCTTTTTCGTAGACGTAGGGCGACACGCCGCTCACATGCGCGGTTTGCCGCGCCATCTCGACCGCTTCCGGCCACGCGCCGATGCCGGAGCTGTTGTAGGTTGTCAGCCGCAGATGCGCATCGGCTCCGAGAATGCGCGCGCGCACTTCGGTCTCGAAACCGTTCATCACCGACAGCACGATGACGAGCGCGGCAGTTCCAATCGTGACGCCGCCCACGCTCAGGTACGTAATAATCGAGATGAACCCGCCGTGAGAGCGGGATCTGAGATAGCGGAGGGCGATGTAGAGAGGAAGGGACAAGGAGAAAGGATGTTAAAGGTAGTGCCGCACTGCGTGCGCTCTTCATGGGTTAGTCGTAGCGCCGCATGGATATGTGCTTCATTGGTTGCGGTATCGGTACATACGCTTCAATTGCTTCGGTAGAAACAACTCCTTCACCCAACACTTGAGAAGCGGAATCGAAATCCAGAGTTGAAACTCGGTGTAACGCTGTGTATCATAAAAATCAATATCCCAATCGTCTTCGGGAAACAACTCGGAGTTGATGTCGTCA
>CAZVXJ010000381.1:0-2914 GCA_964631675.1 uncultured Alphaproteobacteria bacterium | reverse complement strand
GCTGAGCAATTGAACGGGCCAGCGCTTTCCGCGAATCGCCGACGGTGAGATTGTAAATCTTCTCCTGGTTCTGGGCCATGCGATACAAATAGTAACGCTTCAACCCGTCAAACACGAGAAGGTCTGCGCTCAAGTGTTGTGAAGAACTGCGGGACTCACCCTCGGGAGCGTCAATCGTGACTGAGTCCAGCACAATGGGATAAGTCCTCACGGAGCCATCGTCGTCAACATACGTTTGCGTCTTGTAGTGTGTTTCGGAAAAGTTTGCACCTACTGAAACGCTCGGAAGAAAATTTCCCACCGCTGCGATCTTCCCGATCCTGTTCAGACGGACGTCCTGCTCGGCCTGACGAACCCCGGAGTTGTAGCGAAACCCAATCTCATAAAGCGAATCCAGTGTGATCGGACCCGATTGTTGAATCAACGGAAAACTGCCCGAGGCAAGTGCCAAAGTTGCGAAGAACGAAAGTGCACAGAGGAGTCGAATCATGTCTAACTGTTTATTCCGAATAGTTGATGTTTGATGGTATGCAGGTATTCGAGCACGGCGTCGTGTTCGTTGGGAACCACGCCATCCAGAATCGCTTCTTCAAGTGCCTGCTTGATTTGTCCGACTAACCGACCCGGCCCGATGTTGCAGACAGCCATAATCTCATCCCCTCGGACAGGACTCTGAAATGCCCGTAAGTTGTCTTTCTCAAGGACTTCACTGATTCTCTGGCGAAGTTCTTCGTATTGCTCCAGCCGGTACTTTACCTTGGCGGGACGCTGGGATGTAATGTCGGCCCGACAGAGGGTCATCAATCCCTCAAGGTCATCCCCGGAATCTACGACCAGACGGCGGATCCCGCTGTCGGTTACGGCATCCCCCGTGAGGTTCATCGGCCGCATATGCAAGGCCACAAGCTTGGAGACACGCTCTGTGACTTGATCAGGCAGCCTGAATTTCCGGCCGATCGACTTCATCATCCTCGAACCAACATCTTCATGCCCGTGAAACGTCCACCCCGTGCCAGGCACGAATCGTTTGGTGCGCGGTTTCGCTATATCGTGAACCAGTGCCGCGAATCGAAGTTCCACATCGTCCGTCAACTCGGCAATCTGATCTACCACAAGAAGTGTATGATCGAACACGTCCTTGTGGTGATGGGGGCCAATCTGGTCTACTCCGGCAAGCTGGCTAATTTCGGGGAAAACTGCCTTCATTAGGCCGGTTTCATGCATTAGTCGGATTCCAATGGATGGTTTGCGCGCACGCAGTAGCTTCAGAAACTCTTCCGTGATCCGCTCCTGACTAACGATCCGAAGTCGGTCCACCATCCCCGAAATGGCATCTAACGTGACCGGATCAATCTCAAATTCAAGCTGAGCGGCGAATCGCACCGCACGCAGCATGCGCAGCGGGTCGTCTGAGAAGGTCACCACTGGATCAAGCGGGGTGCGCAGCAGTCGAGCGCTCAGGTCGGATTGGCCGTCGAACAAATCGATCACACGCCCATAGATTTCCCTGTTCAAGCTTGCAGCCATGGCATTCACTGTGAAATCACGCCTGGCCAGATCCTCACGCAGGCCACTGAAGCGAACGACTGGCTTACGCGAGTCCTCAGTGTAGGACTCCTCACGGGCTGTCACGAAGTCGAGCTCCATACCCCGGTATGGAACTCTCACAGTCTTGAACCGCTCAAACTCGATCGGGTCAAACACCCCTAATTCCCGAGCTACAAGCCTACCGAAGTTCAAGGCATCGCCCAGCACTGAAAAATCGAGGTCTTTGCAACTGCGCGAGAGAAGTTGATCGCGCACGAATCCTCCGACCACAAACACACTGAGATCATTCTGGTCCGCAAGCAATCCAATTCGGTCAAGCACGGGGAATTGTCCCTGGCGAATTACCGTCAGATTGGTGATATCAGACTCAGAGATCGGGGTTACATCCATCACTATTCTTCACGTGAAACGCGGTCTTTCAGCTCGCGTAACTTGTTCTTTCGTTTCTCATAAGTTTCCGCAGTTCGGTAAGTTGCAAGCCCTTGGCGAGCAAACTCCACAGTGTCATCCGGTCGGCCCTGCTGTTCAGCGAGAAACGCCAGCTGGGCATAAAGCCCGATGGCATCGTACCCATTATTATCAGGCAATGCTAAGAACTGCGCAAGCAGTTTTCGAGCGATAACTTCTGCAGCTGACCACTGCTCACGTTTGACCGAAACGGCCATTTTCGGCCAAAGAAAACTGCGGGACTCAGGAAATCGTGTGAGCCCGACGTCACAAATGCTGTCGGCAAGATCCACGTTCCCGTCATCCAAGACAAACCACACCAACGCAGTGAGTGCCTGGTACTTCGAAAACGCGGACTTTTCCGCAGCGAGCCACATGTCCTCCAAGCCGCTCCGCTTGCTTGGCAGGCCCGGAAATCCAGCCAGAAACCCGGAATGCGTTGCCACTGCGTACCGGTAAGCACCTCGACCAAGATAGGCATCGTAGAATTCGGAATTGGTACGGATGCAACGTTCAAAGTCCTCTCGAGCCCTCATTAGCGATCGAAGCCCCGCCAGTGACTCGCCGTCGCGATTCATTACGATTCCTTTGGCCGACAGCGCTGCCCCACGTAGGTAGTAATATGGCCAGTTATCAATTCGGGAGTGTGCCTGCTTGATTTCCCGGGTGCATGAATCAGCACATGCCTCGACGAGTTCGATGAACCGGCCGCGTCCCACGGTATCTTCACGGTCAATCATATGGCTGTAAATCACCGTGGCACGGGCATATAGAGCGACAGCCCCCGAACCCTGTTCGGCTTCAATTCGATCGCAGATCGAATCCGCAGCTTGAAAATTTCCGCCGACTAGGGTATCCGCCAGAAAAGGCATCCAACGGAATGGGTCTGTGGAGGCTCTTGCACATGAGAAAGCGCAAA
>CAZVXJ010000380.1:0-2919 GCA_964631675.1 uncultured Alphaproteobacteria bacterium | reverse complement strand
ACAATTTCTGCCAATCGCTGCGGTGCTATTTCTAGGTTGCGCGCTATTTGAGTGGCTTCCCAGAGTGTGAATGGCACGCTGACCATTCCCTCCGTGAGCGCGTCATAGGTGACAAAACCTGGCCGTGTGTTACGTTGGGGCCGGTCTCTACGCGAGAACAGCCATTTGTCGTTCATCGCGAAGTAATTGTCAGCAAGCAGGTTCGCGCACTCGTACAAGGCTTCGAGGTCATCGCCTGAGGTGGGGCCCGCCGACGTCACACTGCTGGCTGCCTCGATAAATACCTGGTCGTACTTAGCCATCATCTCGCTGTCCAGATCGTTTGCGCCTAGGAGAGCCATGCGTGCGGCATTCCATAATTTAGTCGTGCCAGGGCCAAGTAGCGCACTCGGGTCTGTGGTGAGGTCGGCTTCGATCGCGGCAGGATCGGGGGCGTGACGAACGTATGCATCGATAAAGGAACTCGGAAACTGGCTTTCATCGGTCCGGCCGAGTGCATTAGTAAGTTGAGCAGACAGCAACCGTGCGATGTTGTCAGGCCGGCTTGATTTTTCGATGAGCTGCGATTCGAGCAGCAGCCCGGCCTTTCGTAGATGCCCTGCAAAACGTAGGTTCAAGCCCGACGTCTTCAGCGAATCGGGAAAGCGAAGGCAGAAATCAAGGTCTGCGAGGCATGCATTCCGGAAGTTTCCCGTTGCAGCATAGTGATCTGCCTTCCGCAGCAACGCGATGCTTGCGTCCTTCGAAGCTGGGTCCGCCGCGATGATGGCGTCGCATTTGAAAAGGAATTCGTTCGGATCGGTGGTTGCCAGGCGCGCTAACTCCCAATCCAAGGCCGAGCGAGCGATGGCGGTATCAGGAAGTTCGGCCTTGAGTGCCGCAACGAAGGCAACCGCATCTTCCGGGTTTTTATCGAGCAAATCGTCTCGATGTGTTTCAAAAACGAAAATTCCGACGTTCTCATTTGGAAAGCGCTCTACCAAGTCCACTGCGGCCGACTCGCCGCTTGCGATTTTTTCTTGTTGTGCCGCGCTCAAAAGATCTTCGTAAAACTTATTTGGGCTCCCGATGCTTGATTGCGAATCCAGTTGTTTGCGCAAAGTATCAAACGCCGCAAGTTGAGGGGGCGAAGGCGCGGCGGCAGTTTGAGGCTTGGCACTACCGGAATTTTCAACTGAAGGCGCCTTACTGCACTGCGTACACATAACGACCATGATTGCGCCAAGGACGAAAACTTGGTGAAGAATGCCGCTTGGCCGAGGGGGAGTCTCACTTGTAAAGAACATACAAACCTCCCTGATCTGGATCGTGAAGCGTCATCATAAGCTTGTTGGCTTCTTCTGCGCCTTTGGTGAGTGCTTCTTCCATGGGCATTTGACCCAATAAGGCCGGCTTGAAGTACCTGGAAAAGAACAGTCTGAGCGCTTCGTAGCGGCCTTTGACGTTTCTCGGCCCCCAATCACGGAGCCGGTCTACATCTGTATACGTGGTCCGCAAGCCGACGAGCGGTTGGCTTTCCATAACCTTGAAGTCCTCGCGCTCGACAAAATCGCGACGGCAGCTAAATCCGGTTCCCGGGTCACGTGGCAGTGGAGCGTCTGCGCGGGTTATCCATTTGATAAACTCCCACGATGCCCGCTCTTCTTCCGGAGTACTCTTCCGAACCGCCAAATAGTATGTACCGAAGTTGGCTTGGATATCTTCGCCCCAGGTGGGCAGCTTTGCGACACGCCAACGACCGCCGGAAGCAGCGAAGGAAGGCAACCTCTTGTTTCGTGTGTAGTACATCGCGCAGGTGCCTGGCTTGATAACGTTGTTTTGAAGCGGATCCTGCAAAACGCCTGCATTTGCCGGAGGCGGAGGCCAAATTCGCGAGAGATTCTCCTGCACGAATTTGAGCACGTCGCGAAAGACAGGATCGTTGACGTCAATGCCATTCTCGGTTATGAACGAACCGCCCTTTTGCATTACCATTGTCAGAATGAGATCGTCGAGCAGACTTGCGTCCTCATAACCGTTTCCCTCAATCGTTGGGAAGTTGAATCCAACTTGCTCTGCTCTTCCATCGCCGTTTGTATCCTTCGTGAAAGCTACCGCCATATCCACAAGCTGGTCCCAGGTTTTGGGGGGCTCGGAAAACCCGGTGGCCTCAAACATATCCATATCGCACAGCAACAGCCGGACTTCTTGACTCCAAGGCACTCCCCAGACTTTGCCGGCATAGGTGACCGGTTCCAATGTTGACTCATAAAACGCGCCAATATCGAAATCTGGATCCGGAAGGAATGAGTCGACGGGGACTATATCGCCACGCACCGAAAGGTACATGGGTTCGTACCCGGGAAGGCTGAACAGCGTCAAAACATTCTTGGGCAAGCCGGGATGATCGTAGATTGGCAATTGGTCACGCTTGGGCTCGCCCACATTGATCGTCAAGACGTCGATATCGGGTCGGCTTCGATCAAACGCCTGTATCTGCGGTAGCATCCATACCAAGTCGCCTTCTTGCATACTTCGAGCCGAAAGCATCCCTACTTCGATGGTAATCGTCGATATCCCCGTTAGCTCGCGGTCGTCTGCTCCTTCGGCAGGGGATTGGCAAAACACCGCAACGACGAGTGCCAGGAAAGACCCAGATAATAGACGATTCCTCATACGTTCACCCTCGGGTTTCAGAATGATTGTCGCACCCACGCACAACTACGATTATAATTGTGACGTTCTACAGAGAATTGTTGCACAGATTGGAGCAAATTTCCAGAGCGAATCGGAACTCCGTCATGGAAGCTCGCACGTTTGAAGGGCAGGACGAACCATTATGTCGCCAACAATAACTCGATTTCTTGAGCGGATGTTTAATTGCATTCCGCGGTCAAAATTCCGCCGATGGGTTATTTTTCACGCAACGTTGGATGCATG
>CAZVXJ010000379.1:0-2923 GCA_964631675.1 uncultured Alphaproteobacteria bacterium | reverse complement strand
CACCAATCATTGATTGCTGATTTACGATTCGATCGCGGATTTGAGCCAGGTTTTCGCGCAGCGCCTCGTTCGAGAGTGTTGTCTCTTCACCCACCGGCGGAGTGTTGTTGTTTGCAATCGTGTTTCGAAGGGCAGTGATTACATGAAAAATGTCACCCGACGTACCCTCGGAACCTATCGGCTGAAACATGGCGTCACCGGCCACATTAATCCGGACGTCTTCATTGGCGCTGATTCGACGATATATTGCGCCTGAAATCGTTTCTGAATTGGCTGTTGCGCCTGTAATACGGCCATTGGAGTCCCGTTCAACGGAGAACGGTGCCGAAAGAGTTTGATGGCCGCCAAACAAGAATCGGTCATTATGCGAGTCATTTACAAGAGACACAAGCGCTTCAAGCTTCTGATCCAGTTGTATGGCAGTGTTGGTGCGGTCAATCTCCGTTTGGGCGTCGTTGTTCGCCGCTACGGCCAAAGCGTCAATCTCGTTGATTAGACTCACAACGTTTTGAAGCGAGCTATCGGCTGCATTGAGCCAGTTCTGGCCATCCACAATGTTGCGCTTATACTGAGTAACACGGGAGATACTCTCTTCGCTTTGAAGTGCA
This sequence comes from uncultured Alphaproteobacteria bacterium, assembly GCA_964631675.1. Classification (GTDB taxonomy): domain Bacteria; phylum Electryoneota; class RPQS01; order RPQS01; family RPQS01; genus CAZVXJ01. Next base: position 2,315 of record CAZVXJ010000379.1, on the reverse strand, counting down.
CGCCCCGACTCGAAAGTGTCATCGGACGGCTGTACAAGTCGACGGCCGGTGCCAAGCTGCTCCTGAATTCGCAACATGTTCTCGAGCCGGTCACCGATACGTGAGCCGAATAATCTGTGGCGCTGCTGATCCGTTACTCTCATTTTATTCCCCGCTGGTTACAGGTTCAGAACCGTCTGGAGCATTTCGTCGACCACGGTAATCACCTTGGCGGCGGCATCGTAAGCAGCTTGAACTTGGATGAGCCTGGCCATCTCCTCATCCATCGACACCCCCGACACTGAAGCCCTTCGGGCAACGAGGTTGTCCATTACCCCCTGATGGATGTCGAGTTGATCCGCGGCATGTTCGCGTTTCGATCCCACTTGTAAGACAGAATCGGTGTAGAATTCACCCAGTGTACTGCGATTTCCGTTCATTATCTTTTCGGACTGGATGCCTGCTATCGCAAGCGCAATCGAATTGTCGCCCGGTGAACCAGTTGTGGATGCCGTTGCAATGTAGTTTACGTCCTGCTCAATGAATGCTGAAAGTCCGAAATTCGATGCGTCAGTAACGTTGGGGTCAAAAAATTCGACTCCATTCGATCCTTCCAGGCCGAACCCAGTAACATGAATGCGATTTACATTCTCAGACAGTGCTACAGCAAACTCATTCAAGTGCTGAATAGCAGACGCCAGCTCCTCGTCTCGTAGATCTTGCAACGCTCGCAGCGAGCCTGTCGTCGGGTGCACAATAGCACCATGAATTCCAACCTGGACGGTTGATCGGATGCCCGTTCCGGACGACTGGTTTGCGATGACGAGTTCGATGGCCTCATCTGCTTGAACGATGATCTGTCCCTCTAAGTACAGGTTCACCGAACCGGTCATGTCCTCATGTGCTGTAACAGGAATGATTGCCGCCAGCTGTTCAATTTGCGAATCTCGCATATCGCGCAGGTCGGAAGCTTCAGAGCCGCGATTCTCCCCGTTGATAATGCTGACGTTCAGTTCGGCGATTCGCGATGTCAGACCGTTGATTTCAGTTGCAGTGTCTTCAATTTGTGCCGATAGTTCGGACTGTCTGGCAGTGAGCTCTGAGTGCGCTCGCCTCACCGACGAGGCAAGCACTTCAGCTTTCTGTCGCAGCGCCAAACGTGCCGAGGAGCCCTCCGGGTTGTTTGACAGGTCCTGCCAAGATGACCAGAATTCCTGCAGAGAATCAGAAATCGCCGCACCTGACAGTTCATCGAATACTTCTTCGACCCGACCAAGCAGATCACTTTTGGTGCTCCAATAGGATGTATCGCTGGCGTTTGAGCGGATTTGATCGTCAATGATCCGATCACGAACACGTCCTAGCCATTGAACATCCACCCCACCCCCGCCATTCCAGTTACCCAGGAACTCGTGAGGCGCGCCTGTCGTCAACTCAATTCGGCGGCGTGAATAGCCTTCGGTATTGACATTGGCCGTGTTGTTTCCGATTACTTGCATTGCAAGCTGATGAACTTGCAAGGCCTGGCGGCTGTTCTGAAGGACTTCGCTGAGCGATCCCATTAGGCTTGCCGATCGATTATCATGGAGCCACCACGACTTTGAGATCCGTAGTTATTCGCCTCTTCGACACACTTGATCAGTGTCAGCATAGCCTGCAGACTGTCATCGAGTATTCGTCGACTCAATTCCAGTGCCTTCAGCGCCTCTTTGCGAATTGCCGTGAAATGCGGTCGAAGTAGTGACTGGCTCTGGCGTGGGAGCTTTCGCTGTGTCTTTATCAAACCGAGCAACGTCTCCTGAACATTGCTTGCCTCTTGCTCAACTTCATCGAGCCGGTTTTCCCGCATGGCAATTTGCAGGCGTTGCACGCTTAGTCGCAATACTCCGAGTGTACGGACAAACTCAGTGGGATTTTGAGACATGATTTTCTTTCTCCTTGGACTGAAGTTCGCGCAGAATGGCGTCCTTTAGGCCCGTTTCTGCAGACTGGCTTAGCAATTCTGCCAACTGCCAGTCCGCCATTCCTGAGTAGACACTTGCACCAGGCATCGTGCCAAAAAGTGAACTATTCTCCAGTGTCTTTGTAACCTCTTTCACCATTTGCAGCATGAGCATAGTTTCAAATTGAGCAGCGGCCTTTTCCTCTCGCTTGGTGGCGACTGCATTTTGCTCCGGCTTGAGCGCGGCCGGAGAATGCGAGGAGAGTGGAGTTGCGATCGGTGTCAGTGGTTTCATCAGATGATTATCAGCTCTGCTTGCAATGATCCCGCCTCTTTGAGTCCTTGAAAGATCGCAATCATGTCGCGGGGACTAACGCCTAGCGCATTCAAAGTC
>CAZVXJ010000378.1:0-2930 GCA_964631675.1 uncultured Alphaproteobacteria bacterium | reverse complement strand
AACCGACGCGATGTACAGGCTCTCACTCAGACTGCTCGGTGACCAAGGGAGAGTTGCGGATTTGAGCGCCTGGGTTGATGCCTCTGCCTCGAACATGATTCCTTTTCCGATTGCCGAAACTCAGCGCAGCGCAGAGAGATTTGCCGCAGGCGACAAGTATTTGGTCGAGTATGAGTTTCAGCTCAGTGATACGACTCGGCTTTCGAATCTGCGCGCAGTCAATCTTCCGGAAGACATGGTCAGGATGTGGGCGGTGACACCATTGGGTGATACGCTGTATGCCAAAGTCAATATCAAACGCTGGCTAGGCGAACGCGGCAAGTTTACGCTGGGTGACCGCTCGCCACACGGCGCGCGCATTTCGATCAATCTGGAGATTGAAATTGGCGATAGCGGCGAGGTCACGATTTATCGCGCGATGGGCTCATCTCCGCCTGAATGGCTGCCGAAAAAGGCAAGGCTGATCAGTACTCACACGCACAATCCGTGGGCAGTCGCCGTTGTTCCGCCGTTTGCCTTGTGGCGGCAGAGCGCTCTTTCCAGAGGAGCGGAGATGGCTAAAGCTAAATATGCGGCCATCAGTTTGCGAGCGTATGGCTTGGACTCTTCGCTCGTGCAGTTTCTCACGCGGGTTTATGAGCAGCGGGATAGTCTTTCAGCCGAGCGCTTTAAGCGGATGCGCACGCTTATGGAGTATGACACCGTGTTCCTTCGTACCGCTCATGCATTCTCGCATCCTGAATTTCATGCGGGGCTGAATGTGCCGCTTTGGGGCAAGATTAATAAGGCCGACACGAAGAAGAAGCGCATCTCCTGGTTTGTCGATGGTCCACTTGCATCGCAGAATAACGCGAAGGTCTATTTGTGGAAATTCAACGAGAGCCGTGCCGCGCATCCTTCGCATCCGTCCGAACCGTTCTGGGATTCAACCCATGTGATTCTGGCTCCGCAAATGTCGATCTATCCAGCGACCAATCTGGCCAAGGCGATGAATTCCCAGCTTTCGTTGCCGACCACGGATTCCGTTTCCTATCAGAGAGACGGCGAGCGGTGGCTGGATCAGAGCCGCAAGTGGGCAGCCCTGTACCTCGACAATCGCGGTGCGGATACGCTCTACCTTGTGTATTCTCAGAGGATGGTGTTTGAGCAGAGCGTGGGGAAGAAATTCTCTCGCTGGTCGATTGTGTCGAAAATTCTGCTGGGGACTGTGGCAGTGCTTGCCGCCGGGATTGTGATTGCACTCTTGATGCTTAGAACCCGCGAGCGCAAGCGCCGGAAGCTTGCAGAAGAGATGGCTCATGAGCTGGAAAGCGCGCGCCAGACTCAGCTCAAATTGCTGCCCTCCGGGCCGTTGCAGACAAAGGGTCTCGACATTTTCGGTTTGCATCAGTCGATGCTGCTGGTTGGCGGAGATTATTACGACTTCTTCAATCTTGAAGATGGCAGCGTTATGCTCTGCGTTGCAGACGTCGCCGGGCATGGACTCTCTGCTGCGCTGCTCATGGCCAACGTTCAGGCGACGTTGCGCGCCGTCGCGCAACCCGGAAGAAAACTGAGCGAAATCGTCGCACTGATCAATCGTGAGATGTTTCAGCGCACGTCGCCGGATCGTTTTGTGACGCTGCTGCTTGCGGTCATAAACGCCGACCGTTCGATGCTGACTATTTGTTCTGCCGGGCATAATCCGGGTTACATTGTACGGCCTACTGGAAACATCATTGAGCTCGATGCAGGCGGAATCATGCTCGGCATCATGGATGTGTTCCCGTATATTCAAATGGAGTACGAACTAGTCGCCGGAGACCTGATCGCGCTCTATACCGACGGCATTCCTGAAGCGGTGATCGGTGATGAAGATATGTTCGGCTATGACCGCTTCAAATACTTTCTGGCAAACAACCGCGATGCTCGTCTCGCCGACATTGCTCAGAGTTTATTTTGGAAAATCACTCCTTCCGAGGATGAAGGCATCGCCGACGACATGGCGATTGTGCTCGTCCGGGTGAAGGGGAAAGACTGAGCGACATACCGACAAACAGACACGCCGATATACCGATACACCCTTCGCCGAGTCAGGTTAGCGCAGAATACTTCGCACTTACATAACTTTGGGCGTGCGTAATCTGACCGGAATCTTCTCTTTCAACTTCAACTTTCTTACTTTCTTCATGTCCATTCTCGTTTTCTGCGAACACAAAGATCAAAAAGTCAAGGCCGTTTCCCGCGAAGCCGTCACGGCGGCAACTAAACTTGCGCAGAGTCTGAGCACCTCCGTGACTGCCGTACTCATCGGCGGTGAAGTTGCTGACGCCGCATCCCTTGGAAAATTCGGCGCGACCAAGATTATCCATGTCACGAATCCGGAGCTGGCTGCCTACTCGACAGAGGGTCATGCACAGGCGGCAGGTGAGATCATAAAGAGTGAAGCTCCTGTCGCTGTTTTCTTTTCTGCCACGGCACGGGGAAAAGATCTGGCGCCGCGCGTGGCTGCGCGAGTGGACCGCCCACTGCTGACCGATTGTATCGAGTTTAGAGTGGAGGGTGGCGTGCTGCAAGTTCAGCGGCCCATTTATGCGGGCAAAGTACTGATGTGGGCCAAGGTCAACGGCGGTTTTCCCATCCTGTCACTCAGGCCAAAGGCATTCCTGGCCACCGAGTCCGGCGGCAGCGCGGCGGTAGAGACTAGAGCCGTTTCATTAGACACTGCGAAGATTCGTGCGCGCGTGATCAAAGAGGAAGCTGCGGCGGGCGGCCATCTCGATGTCGCGGAAGCCGATGTGATCGTTTCCGGCGGGCGCGGGCTTAAGGAAGCGGGGAACTTCAAACTTATTGAAGATCTGGCCCATGTGCTCGGGGGTGCATTGGGCGCGTACCGCGCGGATGTGGACGCGGGCTGGCGGCCCCATCAAGAACAGGTTGGCCAAACAGGC
>CAZVXJ010000377.1:0-2932 GCA_964631675.1 uncultured Alphaproteobacteria bacterium | reverse complement strand
TGCGAGTCGTGGGCAAAATTGTCGGTAGGAGTCGAAATACAGTTGCAAGTGTTTGGAAATTTACCGATTGAATATCGTTTACCAGTAAGGTTAGCTGGGAGTTCACACTGGTTGAATATTCATAAAGATTACACACCACAAATTACGACTCCGCAGTAAAGTTGAGATTGGATTTGTGTCGGTTTTGTGCCAGTTCAAAAGTTTTGCTTGAGCTTTTGTAACTGATTGAAATTATAAGTTGGGTTTAGAGTAGTTTGGACAAGCCACAGATTCGTAATGAGAGGATCGCGTGTTCGAGTCACGTAGATGGCTTTGAATTTTATGCTGCGGAATAAAACAGAGAATATCATCAATCTCAAGGAATTACATAACGCACTTGCGCATGGTGATGAGAGCAAGATTCACGCGAGAATCTGCGACGGGTCATTTGAGCAGATTGTTGCAGGCATGAAACTGACTGATGGGTGTAGTCAGGGAAGCAAAGTGCATCTAGAAGGTGATGTTGCACGTCATTCTGCGAAAGTCGTAAGTAACGTTGTGAAATATTCTACAGAGGATTCTGAGATTCAAATTGACGAAATTGATTTATTAGCAGCGTTAATGCATGACGTGGAGAAGACAACTACACGCATTGAAGATGCATATGGAAATGTAAGTTTTCCAGAGCATGAGGAAAAAGCGGCAAGGCGTGTATCAGACATCGCTGGAAAACTTAGACTTGACGATGCGCAAGAGCAAAAACTTTACTTTCTCGTCAGAGAGCATGGTAACGCTCATTCGTTAACAACTGTAAACGAGGAAGTTCAAAGACGATTGGTTTTGTCGAATCATTGGAGGAATCTGAGATTGCTTCAGAAAGCGGATGCAAAGAGTTGTTATCTGAATTCAGATGGCTCTGAACATCTCACAGTGCACTGGGGACTCTTTGAGGAACTTAGAAACTGTTTTTCTTAGTTGTGTCGGTTTTGTGTCAGTTCAAAAGTTTATTGCTTGAGCCTTTGTAACTAAGTGAATTTATAAGTTGATTTTAGAGTAGTTTGAACAAGCAAGTGATTCGTAATGAGAGGGTCACGTGTTGACCTACCTCCGAATGCTAAACCAACTCGTGCGGTCGGAGAGTATTGTATTCCTTCTTCCACTTTGCACGCACCGTCTGCGCAAAATCGCTGGCGCTGCGATAGTTAAGGGGCCGCATCCCTGCGGCGTCACTCGGGCGGTTTGCACTATTTACTGCAATTTTTGACCCGCCCCCCTTTCCCATTTCAATAATTTTACCTTATTAATTCAGTCAATTAGGCCGAAAGATGGGTTTGCTAGCATGGATCAACAATTGTGCGACTTGCACAATTTCATTTTGTTTGCTATCCTGATCAGGTCAGGAAGCACAAGGTTATCTAAAGGATGTTGTTATGCGTCATACATTCGCGATTTTCATCGCGCTCTGCCTTTGTTTTGCCCCGAGAATCATCCATGCGCAGTTGCCCGGCGTGCAGAATGCTCAGGCAAACAAGAAGCCGGAGTTTGCTCCCGGCAGGCTGATCGTAAAGCTCCGGAATACGGGGATGGGCAGTGCTTCCAATCCAACGGCACGTTCGGCATCTTCCGGCCCGTCGGCGATGGATATCATTCACGAAATCGGGGCAGGGGAGCCGCGGGGGCTATTTCCGGAGAAACAGACGGCCTCCTCGGGAGCACAGACTACCGCCCGAAGTGCGGCATCGAACGCGCCCTTTTCTGACATTTATGTAGTTGATCTTCGCCAAGGCGAAGATGTTGAAACTGCCGCGAAAGAACTTCGCAGCAATACCGACGTCGCCTACGCCGAACCTGACTATATTATGCATGCACTTACGAACGATCCGTTTTTTTCGAGCAGCGGTTCTTGGAGCCAGTCGTATGATGACCTTTGGGGCATAAAACAGGTGAAGGCGCCTGCTGCTTGGAGTACGACGACAGGAAACGGAATCGTTGTTGCGGTGGTCGACACGGGGGTCGATATGACCCATCCGGATCTCGCGGCGAATATCTGGACAAATCCTCGCGAAGTACTGAACGGGCTGGATGATGACGGAAACGGCTACGTTGACGACGTTCACGGCTGGGATTTTGTCGGGGAAGACAATGATCCGAGTGACGAATATGGCCACGGAACGCATGTCGCGGGTACCATTGCTGCTGTGGGGAATAATGGCCTCGGCGTTGTCGGAGTGGCCTACAACGCGAAAATTATGCCGCTTCGTGGTTTGGATGCATCCGGCAGCGGTTCCGTCTCCGGTTTGGCTAAGTCTATTGTGTATGCCGCAGATATGGGAGCGCGAGTTCAAAATGACTCTTGGGGTGGACACGGCGATTCTCAATTACTACGAGATGCGATCGATTATGCATTTCAAAAGAATGTCGTAAACATCGTGGCTGCCGGGAATGACAATTCGGACGCTGCGGGTTTTTCGCCGGCGTTGTATGATAATGCAATCAGCGTTGCGGCAACGGACAACAGCGATAAGCGGACCTTTTTTTCGAACTACGGCTTGTCTGTGGATATTGCGGCGCCCGGCGGAGGCGGCGAAAATTTTAACAACAACGGATTTCGAAATATTCTCAGCACGATTCCGGACGGTTTGCCGCTCTCACGGGAGGATTTGAAAGTCGCGCCCGGCTACTATCGGCTTGCGGGTACGTCTATGGCTGCACCGCATGCGGCGGGTGCGGCGGCGCTCATCCTCAGCATACACCCGAACTTTACGCCTGCTGATGTTCGGCACATCTTGCGTGCTACTGCCGACCCCGCTGTTTCCGACTTCCCGATCGGCACCGGCCGGGTCAATGCGGCCCGTGCAGCAGCGGTTCTCAATGCTCCGCCGGGCGCAGTTCTCGACGCCTTTACCGGCTTACTGCCTCCCATGGCTCAAATACGCGGCGGAGCGTACGGTGC
>CAZVXJ010000376.1:0-2936 GCA_964631675.1 uncultured Alphaproteobacteria bacterium | reverse complement strand
CAGATTGGATTTGTGCTTACGTCCAGGGTACTTCTAAACTGGAGCGCTTCTGGCCCGTTCAGTATCTGCGTTAAATCCTGTTGACTAAGATTCCCGAGGGGCGCATGAAAAAAACAGGGGCGAAGGTTCCCCTCCGGCCCCACCACTGCGGACACCCATGGGGCATTGCAGCGGGGAGATTGCGGCTCCTCAATGCCTGCCTGAACCCGGAAATAATGAGCCAGGTGGCGTATTTTCCCGGCAGATTCGCAAATGAATCCCGAGGCAATGTCACTGCTGTAATCTTGGATCAGCTTTTCCAGCTCTTCTTCCAGGTCGCAAATCTGTTCCCGAGAGATGGTCACGCGGCGTTTCTTGGCATCATCCCATGGGACCGGGCGGTTAAAGGCTTGAGACGTCACATCGGCAGCCAGGAAGGAAATCGAATTTAGTTGGAGGGCCTTCGCAGTCTCGACCGTATCCCGCAGGAAGCGAAAGTTCAGCAGTTGAACCGTGGTCCGGGCTGAGATTCGATAATTCGAGTCTGCCTTGCGAACGGCCAGGCTCCCCTCTTTGAGCCGGGAAAATCCTCCTTGCACCCTTCGGATGGCATCATGAATAGGTTCCGGGCCATCCAGGGAGAGAATGGTGTCATCGGTCCGGGTGGCGATTTCCCGGGAAAATCGTTCCATGCGCTGTCCTGTCGACAATAGGGTGACCCGGATGCCTTCCTTTCTCAAGCAGTCGGAAAGGGTAAACAAGTGCGAATGCATCAACGGTTCTCCACCGGAGAAGATCACCCATCGCACTCCCAATTCCACAAAGGTTGAGAGATGCGGACGAAGCTGTGCTTCGGAGATTTCGCGTTCCTGCCGGACCTTCCAGATATCACACATGACACAGCGGCAATCGCATTGACTGTGGACCATCAACACTAAAATCGGGAGCGAGGAAATGGGATGGTCCGCAATGAGCGAAGGGTTCCGGCTCTGTTGCTTCAGTATTGTTCCGAATACCATTCTCCCTCCAAATTCATTCGCATCAAGTTGAGGGGGAGAATCATTTGGACAGCTTTGCATCTACCGGGCATTAATCGATCCGGAGCACAATTTTCCCCAGTTGAGCCGCGGCCTCCAGGCGACGATGGGCTGCAGCCGCCTCAGAAAGAGGGAAGGATTGGTCGAGGACAGGCTGGAGACCTCTTTCTCCATAGAGATTGAGAACAGATTGAAACTCCTTGGCATTTCCCATCGTTGTTCCCAAAAGGTTCAGTTGTTTCCAGAACACCCTTCGAATCTCGAAATCTTTGGCCGCGCCTTTGGTGGCCCCATAAGTGACAATGCGTCCACCTGGACGGACAAGTTCCAGGGCGTGGTTCAGAAAGTCACCTCCGATGCTGTCGATGAGGACATCAGGAGGAGCTCCCTGGTTCAGGGAGCGGATTTTGGAGACCCAATTTTCAGTGCGATGATTTGCCCCCCCGGCCGCCCCGAGGGAAACAGCTTTTGCTAATTTTTCATCGCTTCCGGAAGTAACGAAGACCTTGGCTCCGAGGCAGACCGCAATTTGGAGGGCAAAGCAGGAGACTCCTCCTCCGATTCCGGTGACGACCACCGTCTCGCCAGGCTGCACATTGGCTCGGGTCACAAGGGCCCGATAGGCTGTCAGGCCTGCCAGACCCAACGCCGCCCCCTGCTCATCTGAAAGAGTCTTGGGTTTGGCGAACACATTAGAAGCCGGGAGCTTGATCCTTTGCGCGTAGGTTCCATTTTCCGGCAAACCCAGGATCCGAAAAGAAGGGCCGGGTATGGATTCATCCTGGCCCCAATCGAGGGAGGGAAAAATGACCACGGAACTTCCTGTCAGCGATGAGTGCACTTGACTACCGACCGCAACAACCTCTCCTGCGCCATCGGAGCCCAAAATGACGGGTAGGCGGATTCCGGCATAGAGTCCGCGTCGAATCCACACATCGCGGTGATTCAGGGCCGCCGCTTTGAGGCGGACCAGAACCTCAAGCGGACCCGGCTCGGGGTCTGGCACGTCTTCAAACCGCAACTGGTCAGGTTCTCCGATTGCATGCAGTACAACTGCTTTCAACTTATTCCACCTTGGTCAATGGGATTCCATGGCTAACCGACAGCGATGGACGTCCGTTTCATAAGATAATCCGTTCCTAGAATTTCACTTGTTTCGTTCCAGCGGGAGTGTACGTCCAGCGAGGTCCACCACTTGAGATCATGAGAACGGACATATTGAAATGATTGTGGCACCCTAAATCCAGATCGTCGAATAAATTGTTCGGACGCCAAAATGATCTTCCCTGAGCGCACAACCAATTGAATGTCTTGATGAGTCAGAGACAGAAGTCGTTGGGCGGGTGACTCACCCTGGTCAGTGACGACGAGGAAGTCCGCGACTCCCCCTGGCCGGAGCTGACCTGCGCCCCGCTCCAATCGAAATAGCACTGCGGGAATCTCGGTGACCATCGCATAAAGGGTGCTGGCTGGAACGCCAAACCCGGCGGCTACGCGAATTTCGTCCAGCAAATCACCCTCTGCTGTCAGCGGGGAATCCGTTCCAAGTCCAACCAGAGTCCCTTGAGAAAGAAAATCAGTCTCCAGTGTTTTTCCCAATACAAAGAGATTTGAACTTGGGCACCAGATCACACCGGCTCCTCGCTGTCGAATGAGCGCCCATTCCTCGGATTGGAAAGCCACGGCATGAATCAAGACGGAGTGTCGGTCCAACAATCCCAGCCTGTCGAGCTCGTAAACTTCCAGTCGGCTTCGCTCCCCGGTTCCTTCCCCAAGGTGGATTTGCAATGGGGCGTTGGCAGGAATATCGCGAATACTCGATTCTGTGTCTGAAAAAAAATCCAAAGAGTGTATCCACCGGTAGGCTTCGGCCACACGAACGGGAAAGTGGTTGCGAAAGGTCATTTCATCGTATGGATT
>CAZVXJ010000375.1:0-2944 GCA_964631675.1 uncultured Alphaproteobacteria bacterium | reverse complement strand
TGTCGGTAACCTGTTACGGTTGTTCTCCATGGATTGCATCCGGTCCGGAAAAAGTGTATCAAATCAGCATTGGCTCCACCGGTCATGTCATCGTATCATTGTCGAACATTCTGGGGGGCAACCCTGATATTTATTTTCTGAGCGCCTGCGATCCACTCAATTGCATTGCAGCCGCAGATGACAGTTTGCACGCCATCGATCTTATGCCGGGAACCTATTACATTGTGATTGACGGAAGGGATGGAGCTGTCGCGACCTATGATCTCCTTGTAGCTTGCTACTTGAACTGTCACAGTGAGCCCTGCGGAAGCGAAATTCAATTTGGACACTCAACCGGCAACCTCTATCTTGACGGTGAATGGTCACAAGCCGATAGTGCCAGAATACACTACTCATATTATCCCGGTTCAGGAAATCGACAATACGTTGCACGGTTCAATACATCGGACTGTGAGCTTATCGACACACTCGGGTGGAGTTCCTTGGACGCATCCGCATGCCGTGCCCTGGCTTACGATCCCAGAAACGGAGGTCAATACTGGGCAGGTACGGTCACAAACTGGTCACTTGGCACCGGGCACCTCTATCGATTGAACGCAGCCGGAGCGGTTGTGAACAGTTTCGCGGCGCTTTCCGGCCTGACTTCGATGCGGTGGTCAGGATTCGCGTTCGACGAGAATCACAATCATCTTTGGCTATTTACCAGAAGATCTTCGCCGTCCGGTACCGATCGGGCATGGGAGCTCGATGTTACCAATCCTGCAGTGCCTGTTCTGATTCAAGGACCGCACACGCTTGACTATATCAATCCAAATCCAGTCATCTCATCCGGCGGGGCAGATTATAGCGAAGGTGTTGGCCGAATCACTTTGGGTGTTCAGGCACAGCCTGAGGACGTGGTTGAGTGCTTGCTCGATCTTGAACCTGATTATGCTGGCCCGCCGCCGGGACCCGGGCTGCTCTCGACGGCATTTTGTGTTCCTGACAGCAATCTGACTCAAGGATTTGGAGTCATTGCGATGGATCGATCTGGTCCGGGGATGGCTGGCGAGTTTCGCATGCTTAACTTTACTGATATCGCACTGAACAATGAAGTCCAGAAATTTTACGCCTATCCTGCGCCCTGCAGGCTGAATGATGCACTATGTGATAGCGTCACCGATCTAAGGCTCAGGCTTGTTGGCGGTCAGATGCAGCTGCATTATTCAGCACCACAGCCTGGATTGTATTTGCTCTTCATGACAACCACTGCAAACGTTAATACACCGCCGCCGTTTGCACCGTGGACCGCGATTGACTCGTTCCAGGTTGAAGGTGGAGCAGCGATTTTCACGGATTCGGCTGCCATCGGCAATACTCGATGTTACGCTATCCTGGCACGCTGTCCGTGAAATATTCTGCTTGACTTCTTGTTCGCATCGGCGTATATTCCTGTGTCTGCAGTCACCATCCTCTTTTCTTAACCTCTTAAAAATTCGATGCCTACAAACATCCAGAGCCTGCTCGGCGGTGAAGCAGGCGATTTATTGAATTACACCTGCAAAGGTGTTTCCAAATCCGACTTACATTTGCCGGGGCCGGATTTCGTCGACCGCGTATCATCGCAATCTGATCGAGCCAATCCTGTGCTGGTAAACTTGCAACGACTTTTTTCAAACGGCCGGCTCGCTCATACAGGATATGTTTCGATCCTGCCAATCGACCAGGGAATCGAGCATAGCGGCGCAGCATCGTTTGCTCCAAATCCGATCTACTTCGATCCATCAAAGATCTGCGAACTGGCAATAGAAGGCGGGTGCAATGCCGTTGCATCTACCGTGGGTGTACTGGGGATGGTCGGACGACGATACGCACACAAGATTCCTTTCATCGTGAAACTGAATCACAATGAATTGCTCACCTATCCGAACAAGGCGGATCAAATTGAATTCGGCAGCGTGCATCAAGCATTCGAGATGGGTGCAGCGGGAGTGGGTGCGACGATCTACTTCGGTTCGGATGAGAGTGGGCGCCAGATTCAAGAAGTGCGCGTGATGTTTGAGGAGGCTCATTCGCTTGGGATGTTCACCGTGCTCTGGTGCTATTTGCGTAATTCCGCCTTCAAGGTCGGAGACAAGGACTATCATCTGAGTGCCGACTTGACCGGCCAAGCTAATCATCTCGGCGTAACGATCCAGGCGGATATCATCAAACAAAAAATGCCGGAGAATAACGGTGGCTATAACGCGCTTCCGAACTTCGGCAAGACTCACAAAAAAGTGTATGGTGAATTGGTGCCTGACCATCCCATCGAGTGGACGCGCTGGCAGGTTGTCAATTGCTACATGGGTCGCGCGGGGCTGATCAACTCAGGCGGTGCATCAGGCAAGAATGATCTGGCGGAAGCCGTGAAGACGGCTGTGATCAACAAGCGCGCCGGAGGCACGGGATTGATCAGCGGTCGCAAAGCATTTCAAAAACCGATGGCCGAGGGAATACAGCTGCTGAACGCAATCCAGGATGTGTATCTCGACAAGTCGATCACTGTAGCATGAGCGGCGAGGTTGTCAGACTTGATCCTGACTTGGTCGCTTTACTGGTCTGTCCTGTTTCCAAAGCGAAACTAGTCCAAATCGGAGGTACTCTTGTGTCTACGGATGCGACGACACGTCGACGATATCAAATCACTGACGGAATTCCCAACATGATGGTGGAGGAGTCGGAAGTGATGAGTGTGGACGAGTGGAAGAGGCTATTGAGTGAATTTAGAGTATAGTGAATGAAGAGTGCGTAGTTCGCTACGCACTCTTCTTCAGGTCCGGCGCATGAAATGGATTGAAATTGTGCGTGCGACGTAAGCGACGGGCGCCGGACTGAACTGAGAACGCCTCTGGTCCGAATCCGATGATGTCATCACCGAACCGGCTCTTGATTTCGTCACACGTTTTTTCGAGTACCGAAGTTT
>CAZVXJ010000374.1:0-2950 GCA_964631675.1 uncultured Alphaproteobacteria bacterium | reverse complement strand
AGAGAACAAAGCCGATCTGGAATGCGATACGTAATTCACTGATTACAAAGGCCGGTACGAGTGTAGCAAGCGAGATTTCTGATTGATTGGCCGGTCGTGATGTATTGGACAGATTGACAAACAGTGCAAGATCCTGTTCTCGGACATTTCGGAGCATGAACTCCTTGATCGGTGTACTTGCGTTCTTGAGCGCTGTCGACTGATCAATTTCCCCGGCCATGTACGGCTTAAGTGAGTCGGTGTTGACACGCTCAATCGTAGGTTGCATGACAAAGTAGCTCAGGATGAGCGCTAATCCGATTAACAACTGAGGAGGAGGTACCTGTGTTGCACCCATTGCCTGACGCAGGAAGTGAAGCACAATCACGATACGCGTAAAGCTCGTCATCATGAGTACCATCGCCGGGGCCAGCGCAAGAAGAGTCAGCAGACCGACTATTTGCAGCGTCGTGACCACTTTGCCAGGCTCTTCGCTCTGGGTGACCTGAAGATTCACGCCAGGCAATGCGCAGGCAATCGCAGGAAGACCAAGCAAAAGGCAAACAGCGACGATGGTCACCGACCTTCTTGTCACGCGTGGGCCTCAAATTTCTTCATCACATCGGCGAATAGAGGCAGCTTTCTTCGTGGCGGAGTCAGGGCATCTCGGACAATCGCGCACTCATCGCCATTCGTAATTTCAGACAGGGTGGTTATTGATTTGTCGTTGACACCAATTACCAGAATGCGTGTGCCGACTTCAAGCGCATAAAGTTGGCGGCGGGATCCGAGTGATTTGACTCCAAGAATCTTCCACCCGGGTGAGTGCGAGGACGATCCAACTTGTGCCAGACCCAGACGGCGGACTGCAAAGGCCAAGAGAAATATCAAGCCCAGTACGCCCGCCAACACCCCCAGAGTTTTCAGCAATTCAATAAACATTCTTAGTTTCGGCTTGCCGCAGCGCGCTCTGTCGGTGAGGACAGCTCGGTGATGCGGACTGCGAAGTTCTCATCAACGACCACTACTTCGCCGCGTGCGAACTTCCGTCCATTAACGTAAAGATCAACGGGTTCTCCCGACAACTTATCCAATTCGACCACCGATCCCGGCCCGAGCTTTACGATATCCCGAATCAGCATGTTGGTCCTGCCAAGTTCGATCGTCACTCCGAGTTCAATGTCGAGTACAAGGTCCATTTCGGTTTGGTAATCACTGCCGGACTCCGCTGTCGGGAGTTCTCCAGAAGTCATGCCCACAACCTCGATGCCGGGATAGCAGAATGTCAGAAATTCTCGTGACGCAATGAAATGCAGTCCGATGTCCGGCTCGCCTTGAACTTGTACGCCTGTTCGAAGTCCGCCCGATGCAAACACATCGGACTGTGAGACGTCGATCAAGACACATCTCAGCTCGTTGACACTAAGTGACTTTCCGACACCGGATCCTACGTTCATCAAGAGTGATGCAGCGACCTGCTCCAGGAATTTGCGGATTGGTTGCAGATGCTCATCTGTGACGAACGCCGTTATTGGCCCTTTGTGCGTTGCGACATTGATCAGCTCGATTGCCGACTCCCGGCTCAGACCAAAGTACATCTTGCTACCATTGGGGCCGACTATAACCGTTGCGAAGAGCACTTCGCCCGGCAAAGCGGATTTTAGCTCCTTGAAATCGAACTGATAGGGTCCTGCTGATTTGACTTTCAGCTCTGTTCGTAGAGCGGATTCAAGCTGCTCGCGAAAGGCCGTTGCTACTTGTTCCTGCAATTCGGTTGCGCGCTTGTCTACGCTGGCGATGGTGGTTGCTTCATTCAAAGTTGATCTCCTCAAGATCCGTAACGCGGCGGATTATTTTTACAGCGTGATGGAGTCCCGACTTTCCGGGTTCCGCCCAGAATTTCACTTTTCCATCGACCCTTAGTTTGAGAAACTCGTCGTGTCGCTCGTTGGCTTTCACAATATCTCCACACTTCATTTGGAGCAACTCATGCATAGTAAGATTAACGGTTCCGAGATTTGCAGAGAGTGGCAGTCGAGTCAAACCAATTCGCTTCACGAGATTGTCGCTTTCCCGCCTTGATGCCTTTTTCAGACTTGCGCTGGACCAGTTCGTGGACAAGTCCTGAATCAGCGGTTCCAACACGAAGTAGGGAGCGCAGATATTCATCGGGTATGTCATATCGCGCATGATGATCTCAAATGAGACGACAGCTGCCGTTTCAGATGACGAAGCGATCTGAACGAACTGCGGATTCGACTCATAAGACTCTACGTAGTAGTTCAAGGGCGTGATATGCTTCCACGCATCGGCCAGCACCAAAAGCGCGGCATCGACCATCTTCCTCAGAATGCTCTGTTCAATTACGGTCAGCTCCCGAATGGCACCTATTCTAGCGCCGGTGCCGCCCAACAACCGATCAACCACAGTCATGGCGAACTGAGGCGAGATTTCCAGCAGCGCGGAACCCTTCAGTCCCTTTGCCGTTATGATATGAATGCAAGAGGGCACTGAAAGCGACAGCATGTACTCAGAGTAGGTCGCCTGATCAATCGATAAGAGATTAATATCCACAAGAGTGCGAAGCGTACCCGAGAGATAGGTTCCAAATGACCTGGCGAAAGCATCATGAATTGTGCGAAGAGCGCGAAGCTGCTCTTTTGAGATTCGGTCCGGGTGCTTGAAGTCGTAGAGGTGTACAGGTCGTTCCTTTACATCTCCAACAGGATCAAACGACTGAGCCGAAGCTACATTCTTCAGCAGAGCATCAATTTCGTCTTGGGTTAGTATCTTACTCATGGCGGCTATTGCAGAACGTAGCCAGAGAACACTACGTTCTCGATTTCGATTCCCTTTGCAGACTTGACTAGTGTCTCCTTGACTTCATTACGCAAGCTGTCGCGGTAACTCACGCTGGCGAGCTCCTCGAGCCGCTTTGAAGAAAGAAGGGAAATCAGGGCATCACGGATCA
>CAZVXJ010000373.1:0-2966 GCA_964631675.1 uncultured Alphaproteobacteria bacterium | reverse complement strand
CTGGTCTGCCCAGGATTGTAGCCGGCCGTTCCCGAGCGATCAGTCGTCCAAATTCCAGGGATGGGGAGTAACGTGTCATTGCTGGGAAAAGCACACCACACTGCGTTGCCGAAATCACTGTACGCACTCTTTTTCCCTTTGGCATGACAGGCTGCAACCGCGATCACCTTTTCATAACTGGCATACCCATCGTTGTCGACACTTTCGTTGCCATTCCCTGCCGCAAAGGTAATCACACATCCCTTGCCGTTCCGGCCGTTGGCAATGGCCCAGTCGATGGCCATACGAGTCGAATCGGGGAGCGGCACCACTTGACGGTGAACGGGGTCGCTGGGATCCGACCAATCGCCATCTTCCGGTCCCCAACTGCACGAAATCACATCGGCTCCATGGGACGCCGCCCAGACAAACGCGTCGGCCTCCGCTTGAGAACCTAGCGGCGACGCGTAGCGAATCGGGATCAACTGAGCTTTGGGCGCAACTCCGGACGCGCCATGTTGACCATTGGCGCAGGCTACACCGGAACATGCCGTCCCATGGTTGTCCCGACTCCCAGGGCGGGGGTTATCCGTACCACGAGTCACATCTCGCGGCGCCACGACCTTTTCAGAACCGGCCAGCTCTTCGTGATCGATGTCGCATCCATCGTCGATGACGGCAATCCGAACTCCCTCCCCTTGGTTGAGTGTCCACGCAACCTCAACATTGGCATGCGCATCGTAGACTGTACCGTCGATCGTGGCTTTTTTGAGATGCCATTGCTGGGGAAACACCTGCCGCCACCCCACGTTCCGAACCAGTTCCGGATGACAGAGATCCACGGACTTGTGCCGCAGCAACCGGTCCGTAACGTCAAATATCTTTTTCCCCGTTCCCTCTGCCGCCTGAACAAAGAAGGAGTTACGGGCGTACTCAATCGGCCGCTTTATCGCAAGCCGATACTCTTTGAGAATTTTACGACAGGCCGACTCTGCCATGTCGGCATCGAACTTGACGAACACGTTTTCCGTGTATAACACCGGCCGCTTCGAGCGAGGATCGACCAACACCCGCCCGGCAAACTGCACGTCCCGTTCATCCTTGAGTGTCGCACGCGCAGCGCCTCGCGCATGAGCCGTTCGACGACTCGCGCCATATCGAAATACCTCAACCCCTGCATCGTGAAAGCGAATCACCTGCTCCAACTCAGCCAGTACCTTTCTCCCCTTCTTGGATTCCAGTGAAGCATCGAGGGACCTCCGGCTTCGCGTTCTGACGGCAACATACCCCTCTGCCAACTCCAGCTTATACTGCTGCCCCTGCCTGCCCCCATAGCGATATGCGAACATTCGAAACCTCCTTTTTCTAAGGCCAGTGGAAATTCAACCGTGTCCTGCCTAGAATACGAACATGAGAACTCGCACCCCTCCTTCATCATTCCCCGATGCACTCCTGATCAGGACGGAGCGCGGACCTCTCCGGTTCATCAAACAACCAGGGCTCTATGCAGTGCGCGGGCCTTTACCAAACGACTTACAAACATCCGTCGAACTCGTGCTTGAGGACGCCATCACGATATGCCGAGGAGAACCCATGCCACCAGTCGACCAACCCGCCACGGTCACGATCACGCCGGTGTATGCGACTGATCCCCGCGGACCTCTTGCCGTCCCCACTGGGCAGATCTTCATTCGCTTCACACCAGATGTAAAAACTGAAGGGCGCCGCGACAACTTGACTGATCATGGCTACACAATCGTGCGAATCCCAAGCTACGCTCCACACACCGCATGGGTCCAAGCAACCACCGGCGATATTGCCACCAGCCTCCTGAATATTGAACAACTCAAAGGCCTACCCGGCATTGTGAACGTGGAACCCCAATTGCTGATGCATCGCAAGAGCAGGTAGACGACCGACTACACAGATAAAGAAAAGAGATGGGCGATCCCTTCGATTTTCTTGATCACTGGACAAGTTAACCCCAATGGGAGGGACAGTCTGCGCCTGTCGCGACCACGGCCATCGCCGGCTGCTGGGACAGGACGAACGCGATACTTTCGCGACAAAGCCGACTGGGATGAACGATTATGACGCGAATCTGCGGCTGACCCACTCTATCCTCGGATTGCAGAACCCTGAAGATGTGTCACAAATGCGCTCTTGAGGCAAGCATCGTTCCTCGCCAACATCCCACCACGCATTCGTCTCCGATTACTTGGTTATCAGTTCGTCTTACTTGGTTATCAGTTCGTCTTTGACGATGATCTTTTCATCCGCATCCACAAAAACATTGTGAGACTGTCCGCTCGAATCTGTCACTCCAACCGAGTAGACATAGTTCTCACCGTATTGCGTAAACACTGCATTCTGCGCCTTACCATTAACATGCTTTTGGGCGAGTTGAATTGCCATTACAATTCTTGGTTGTTTAACCGCGTGAAGAGACTTGCATTCGGCTGACGACAGAGGCTCGACAAGCTTCTCGCCTTCGATCGTTTCTTGCGTCACATCAAGAGACTTCGGTTTTCCAGACTCTCCTTGTACCAGTACTCGATAAAAGATACGGTCGGCCTTCTTCATTTCGGCCGCCTGGACGGCAGTTCCGGAAAACTTCACCAACGCGACCCTAGCAGCGATGGCAAGCGGACTATTAAGGTTTTTGACCAACTCTTTGCATTCTGAGACTTGTGGATCCGGCTGTTTGAGTGCCTTCTTGCGCGTATCTTTGGGCGCAACATGTGTCGGTGGCGTAGGCTCTGGGCTATCTTTGCGGGTTTCACTTTCCTTAGGATGTCCACATCCAATAGTCGCACTCAATCCGACAAGGATCAGCGAGCAGAGAATTCGTTGAGCCACGAGCTAATTCCTTCTCTGTATGAGCCCAAATTCAGCGCAATCAATTCCTGTCATCACTTCGCGTACCGGTAGCCTCTCTTTCTCATGCACCCAATGATTGCTCCATCTTTCTCGGTTCCGCATTTACT
>CAZVXJ010000372.1:0-2986 GCA_964631675.1 uncultured Alphaproteobacteria bacterium | reverse complement strand
ATCGAGTGATTCAGTCATCTTGAGCCGTTTGAGACCGAGCAGCCCTGAATAGAACTCGTGAGCGAGATCGAGACTTGAGCAGTGCGCCGAGATATGGTGCATGCCGTCATGCAGTGACATGTCCTGTGTGATCTCCGGAACCGGTTCTTTCCAATCTTCAACCAGCGGTTCTATCCGATCGCGGTAGCGGCCGCTTAGATCCAGCTGTCCCAGAGCCGATTCTACTTCATCGACGCTAAATCCGGGTCCCTTTGTAGTGATTTCAAGATGTACACCGTCGGGATCGTCGAAATAGATCGAGTGAAAGTAGACGCGGTCGAACGGGCCTTGCACTTGGATACCGAGCTGCGTCAGCCGGCGTTTCCACTTCAGGAGTCCAACACGGTCTTGCACGGTGAGCGCAAAGTGATGTGTCCCTCCGATACCTGTTCGGCCCTTGGCAAGGTGTGGCCATTCGAAAAATGTGACCGCAGTACCGGGACTGCCAGTGTAGTCTCCAAAATATATGTGGTAACTTCCCGGATCGTCGAAGTTAACGGTCTTTTTGATGAAGCGCAGCCCGAGTATTTGTGTATAGAAATCTACGGTGCGCTGGGCATCTGAACAGATGAGAGTGATGTGGTGCAGTCCAAGTATGGGCATCTGTGGGTTCCTTAAAAAAAGAGGCGGGGTTGTCGCCCCGCCTTTTTGCGCTGCGAATGGTTCGTTCAGTCTTTTTTCTCGTTCAGTTCGGCCACTATGTTTAGTGTGACCGTTTCACCGGCAATCAGTTCACCTGCACCGAATGTCTGATCCCACTTCAAATCAAAGTCGTGCCGATTGACCGTGCCCGTCGCCTTCACACCAGCCTTGCGAAAACCCCAGGGCGTCTCAATAACTTTATCGAGACCCGTAACATCGAGGGTGACGGACTTCGTGATTCCGCGGATCGTCAAATCACCGGTTACCTTAAACTTGCCGGGGGACACGACGTCTGTCTTGGTCGACTTAAAAGTAATGTTTGGATGATTTGCGACATCGAAGAAGTCGGCAGACTTCAGGTGGCCGTCGCGCTTTTCGTTATTGGTGTAGACGGAACTCGCGTCAATCGTCACATCAAAACTAAGGCTGGCGGGATTTTTCTCGTCATAGTTCACCGTGGCTTCATAGGTGTTGAAATGACCCTCAACGGTCGAGATCATCATGTGGGGAACTTCAAAGCCGATTTTCGTGTGCGGTTTGTCCACGTCCCATCCGCCGGCTAATGCCGAACCCGAAGTTAGGGCGGCGGTGAGGACAGAAAGAATGACTCTTTTCACAGTTGACTCCTTTTGAGTTGGATTAATCAGTCGAGAGATTTATTTGCGTTTATTCAGAGTTGGACTGGGACTCGCCGAATACGGAGCGACCCAATTTTCGCGTCAGTCTGCCCAGCGTCTGTAGTTCATCTTCGGTAAGCGGCGACATCAGATTTTGAATGAACTCGGCGTGTTGCGGAAAATAGTCCTGAATCAGCTTGTTCCCGCCATCCGTCAGATGGACAATCGTGCAGCGGCGGTCCTCCGGATTAGGTTTGCGCAGAATTAAACCGTCACGCTCCAGATGATCAAGCACCATGGTCAGGTTGCCGCCGCTGAACAGGAGTTTCTGCGAGATAAGACCTTGGCGCAATGGCCCACGATGGTATAGCACTTCGAGGACAGCGAATTGTGGTTCCGTGAGGCCAACAGCACGAATTTGATTCTGCACCACATGATTCAGAGTCAGCGATGCACGGCTGAGCTTGATGAAGGTATCAAGTGCGAGCACTTGATCGTGTGGCCCCTGGAAGTGAGTTGGCATGATGGTGGTTGTTCTATTCGTTTAACGTTAAACTAATTCATTGGTTCCCGTTCAACGAGGGTTCTGTAAAGTTAATAAAATTATCTATTTCGGGTTGTGCTTAGGGACAATGGATTGTGCCGTGCAAGCGTCGGAGAGGAATAACAAACAAGGCGGCACCTTGGCCGCCTTGAACACCAACCGTGCAATTTCGTTCATGCCACCAATTTGCGATACAAACTACGCCGCGACCGCTGTACTCCTCCGAGCTCCTGCGCACGTTTCTCTTCATAAGCTTGAAAATTGCCTTCAAACCATCTCGCTCGTCCCTGACCTTCAAAAGCAAGGATGTGAGTACAGATACGATCCAGGAAGAAACGGTCGTGACTTATCACCATGACTGAACCGGCAAATTCCAGTAGTGCATTCTCCAACAACCTCAAGGTCGAAATGTCCAGATCATTGGACGGCTCATCCAGCAGCAACAGATTCCCGCCTTTCTTAAGCAGTTTAGCGAGATGCACACGATTGCGCTCACCGCCTGATAGATTTCCGACCAGCTTCTGCTGCTCCTTGCCTTTGAAGTTGAACTTACCGACGTAGACACGGGAGGGAATCTCACGATCTCCGATCGTAATGGAATCCGCTTCATCCGTAATCTCCGCAAACACGGTACGCTCTGATTTCAAATTGTCGCGCATTTGATTAACATACGCAAGAACGACCGAAGGTCCAAGCCGAACTGAACCGGAATCAGGAACCTCCTCGCCAGTGATGATGCGAAAAAGCGTGCTCTTACCTACTCCGTTCGGCCCAATGACTCCGGTCACGCTTCCCGGAGGAAGTGAAAGCGACAGTCCATCAATCAGCTTGTTGCCCGCGTAGCCTTTGGATAGACTATTCAACTCCAGTACGACATCTCCCAGATGTGGTCCCGGAGCAATTTGTATATCCGCAGAATTCAGGTGCAGATCAAAAACTTCTTTGCTGCGTTTTTCATACTCTGCAATGTGTTTCTGGCTCTCACGCAGTCGATCCCGTTGGCTGAGCCGAATCCAGGCCAATTCCCGTTTCAGAACGGCCAATCTCACCGTGTCCTTTTTTTCCTGCTGCTCGAGTTTTTCTATTTTTTGTTCCAGCCAGGAAGAGTAATTACCCTCCCACGGAATACCCTTGCCGGCATCCA
>CAZVXJ010000371.1:0-3015 GCA_964631675.1 uncultured Alphaproteobacteria bacterium | reverse complement strand
GTGCTCAAGGATCCATTCTATTTGTCAATTGCGGTGCGATCCCCGAGGGAATTTTCGAGAGCGAAATTTTTGGTCATGAACGCGGGAGCTTCACGGGTGCCGACAGGCAGCGGACCGGATACTTCGAGCAGGCAAACGGCGGCACTCTGGTACTGGATGAGATTGGAGAAATGCCATTTGGCGTCCAGGTGAAGCTGTTGCGCGTCCTCGAGCAGGGTGAATTCATGAGAGTCGGGTCGAGCAAGTCGATGAAGGTCAATGTGCGAATCATCGCTGCTACGAATGTAGAACTCGGCACTGCGGTCTCCTCTGGAGAATTCAGACAGGATTTATTTTACAGGTTGAACGCGGTTACCATTAGGGTGCCGCCGCTGCGTGAGCGGGCCAGCGATATTCCGCTGCTTGCTGAGCACTTCCTACGCACATTCTGTGATCGGAATCACATCACCCGGCCCACGCTCACAGATGACACAAAAGAGTTTTTGATGGGTCAGTTCTGGAGCGGCAACATTCGTGAACTTCGTAACACGATGGAATCGGTCCTGACTTTGAACCGGAATAAACCCACGCTTACTGCAAGTGATTTCCGGTCGTCTGTCCAGCAGAGTTCCGGCACAAATTTGCCTGCCTTGATTACACGTCCCCCGGAAACGCTCGAGAAGGAGCTGCTTTTTCGGATGCTACTCGATCTTCGAAAGGAGATTAGCGAAGTAAAGACACTCTTGGTTTCTGCAATTCAGCAGGTGCAACAGGCCGGTGCGTCTCATCTGCAGGTAACACGATTGGAGGACGTTGAACGCGACCAGATACTGCGAGTTCTCGAGGAAAACAATGGGAACCGCCGCAAAACAGCGCGCCAATTGGGTATCGGAGAACGAACACTTTACCGCAAGCTGCGCGAGTATGAAATCGTCTAGGTTAACTCTGCCTGTGAACTGTTACCGGCAATGGAATGCCGTTTGCATCCTGACAATCTGCGCCTTGGGATGCATAGGGTGCAGTTATTCGTTCCGAGGGCAGGTGGCCGGTGATTTCAAAACCCTTGCTATTAGAACCTTGGAAAATGAGTCCGCGGAGTTCGGCCTCGGTGAGGTGATCACGGACGAGTTGGTACGCGCATTCCAACGTGATGGGCTGCTGAGAATCACAAACGAATCTCAGGCGGATGCGATCCTCAGTGGCCGGATAATCAAGGTGGATGATCAGCCCTATACGGCACGACCGGGTGAAACGGTGACAGTTGAGGAGTATCGCTTCGCCGTCACCTGCGAGTTCGAGTTGACTAACGTGCGCGAGCAAGTTTCAGTTTGGAAGCAGGTGTTTCCTTCATGGGCCATTTATCCATATACGGGATCGCTTGAAAACCGCTCCACAGCAATTGAGGAATCGGTAAAGAAATTGAAAGAGGATCTCCTGAATAAGATTGCGGGCAGCTGGTAGATGGAGCGGCTAATGCTAACAGATGGCAACTTGGATGAGGTTGCCGAGAAACTGTCTCGAGCCGTGGCGCGCGGTGCACTCGTGTGTTTTCCCACGGACACGGTTTATGGTATCGGCGGTCGTGCTTTTAGCCGTGAAGTGTTGGAAAAACTGATGACAGTAAAGCCCGATCGCTCAGCAAAACCAACTGCCGTCTTGATTGACAGCATAATTCGCATGAGTCAATGTGCTGGTGACGTGCCAGGGCCCAAAATCGTTGCTTTGGCCGAAAGATATTGGCCAGGCCCGTTGACCATGATATGGAAAGTCTCGAATGTGATTGACAAGGAGTACCATGGGCCCGACAACTCCCTTGGTTACCGAGTCCCCGATTCACCGCTGCTTCTCGGATTGTTACGCGAGCTCGAGCTTCCGCTATGGGCGACGAGTGCCAATCTACCTGGAATGAAGGCGCCTGGCTTGTTCTCTGAAATTCATCCGGAAGTCCTGGCTGCGTGTGAGATAACTATTCAATCTGCGGCGATGTTACGTGGCCGCGCATCAACGGTTGTTGACGTACGTGGTCGCGAGCCTATTGTGCTCCGGTCCGGGTCGGTGCACGAATCTGAAATACTCAATGTCTGGAGTCATGCTTAGTAGCACGACTATGTTTTCAAATGGAATGCAGCCCGGGGGAGCGCTCAATACATGAGGAAGTCATTCATACTGACAATGTGCTTTGCTTTGTTTTGGAACTATGCGGGTTCATCGCGGGCTTCCGACAGTGCCCCGGCCAACACAGTATCCGGTCCTATTGCTGTGTCAGGCGAGACGCTCGCAAATCCAACGTCGGGTCTGATTACACAGCCGATTGATTGGATTGGTGAAGAGATGGAATACGGTGTTTACTTCGGCTTCATTCCTGCAGGACGCGCTTTGCTTACTGTATTGGACACGGTTTCGCGAAACGGGCAACTCACGGTTCGCGCCGTTTCATCGGCCAGGTCTGCCAAAGCATACGATGTCATTTTCAAAGTCCGAGATTCCATTGAGACATGGATGGATGCTGACTCGGTTTACTCTCACCGGTTTCGCAAGCAACTGCGAGAGGGTGGTTACCGTGATGAGAAGATCGTGGAGTTTGATCATTTAGGGGGAAAGATTCAGTGGTGGGATGATGGTGCTCAGAAACCGACCATGCCGGTTCCACCGCGTTCGCACGATGTTCTGGCCGCTGGATTCAAGGCGAGGACCTTGCCGCTGGCGGTTGGGGACACGTTTTACATCAAGACCCATGATGTAAACAAGACCTATGATTTGATGGTGATGGTGCTCGGTATGGAGGAAATCGAGTGCTGCCTCGGGAAAGTAGAGTGCTTCAAGTGTGAGCCTGTCTTCCGCAGCGGTGGTCTGTTTAAGAAAGAGAGAGGCGCGCGCGTTTATGTCTGGGTCACGGCGGACAACCGAAGGATACCTGTCAGGGTAAGTTCACGTGTATCCTTTGGTACGTTTGCGGCGGTACTCGACCGCTATGTTCCACCAACTGGACACGATTCAACCGCGACTTCTCCATAGGGAGTGTGAGACTTGTACGGC
>CAZVXJ010000370.1:0-3044 GCA_964631675.1 uncultured Alphaproteobacteria bacterium | reverse complement strand
ATATGTGCGGGGCGGTCATCAATCGCCTGAACTACCGATTGACATTGATACTCTGACAGAATGCCATTTCCGCTTTCAGGTTGACTGGGGACAAATCGAAGAGCCGCCGGGGTGTCAGACCTTTGCAACGATTGAGCCGACTTTGGATAGCGGAGTCTACAATGCGAAGTTGACGCTGAATTTGCGGTTTCAGGATTTCCTGACAGAGCATCCTGAAATAGAACGTTTCACCCGCGGCCACGAACTCGCTCACTGGGTTTTGCACATTGATGAAGGCAGAGAGAGATCAGGTTTGCTCCCTTTCGGAGAGGTGAAATATCAGGTGCGATATCATCGCTCAGCCGATACAGGCAGTTCTGTCGGCTCGGAACTGCGGAACAGGCTGGCAAAATATGCCGTCGCCAATGAAGAAGCTTATTTTGCATTGAAGCCTCATTTACGCGATCTCGAAGCATCCATTGAGCCTGATTGGGTGCATCGACAGGCGGAACATTTCGCATCCTGCGTTTTGGTCCCGCGCCATCCACTTATAAAAGCGCTGGAAAACGGAGACGATCCGGCTTTTTATGGCACTCATGTTCGCCTTGCCTCGTTATTCGGGGCGAGCAAACGAGTGATCCAGATTCGGCTTATAAAGATGGGGCTTATCGAAGAAAACGGGGCGGGAATTTTTCGAAATGTGACAACTGGCAGTCGCCTAATTTTTCGCGCGTGATGCCAATCTGAACTTTTGACAGTGAAGAATTTACTAAACAAAGACTCTAATAAAATGGTATCTTTACGCTAGGCCTGTGCTGTTTGCTGCCTAACGCATGTGAACCCAGCCATATGCGAGATGGCCGCCTGAATTGCCCGTGATAATTCCTGCACAAGGCCGCTGCCCCGGTTTTCCCTATCACAGATCAATTTTAACCGCTGGCGGCTTTGGGTCCGATCAATGAATGTCTTTCAAACCCACTCGAACATTATCTCTGATTACGCAACTTACATTCGCAGCTTCCTGAAAATTAACGATCTGGGCATTCGTAATATCGTTGAAGGCGAGTTGCATAAGGGAAAGCTATGGCCTGAACCGCTACTTCAGTTCAATCCATCATTCGAGATGTTTGGCGGCTCAGATAAATTGGATAGATTGGACAAGTCGGCGGACACTGAGTCCTTGCACCCGGACATCACCAACATTTTCAAAGGCGATTCACTTTACCGGCATCAAGTCGAAGCTATCCGGTTGGGCCTGGCAAAACGGGATTTCATCGTCACTTCCGGCACGGGGTCCGGCAAATCACGAACATACATCGGCACGATCTTTCATCACCTGCTTTCCAGCCCTGAGGCTGCAGGCGTGACGGCGGTTGTCGTTTACCCGATGAATGCTCTGATCAATTCTCAGTTTGATGAGTTCAATCGCTATAAGAGAAATTACGAGGATGCGACTGGCAGGAAGTTCCCCATCTCATTCGGTCAGTATACAGGGCAGGAGAAGGAAGATGACCGCGCTCGCATGCGCGAAACGCCGCCGCAGATTTTGCTGACCAACTATATGATGCTGGAATTGCTGCTGACTCGCGTCCGGGAGCGCAGCATTCGCGACGGCATATATCAAAACCTCCGTTTTCTTGTCTTCGACGAACTCCACACCTACCGAGGCCGGCAAGGCGCGGACGTGGCCATGTTGATTCGGCGCATCCGCTCCCGTTGCGAACAGCAAATCTTATGCGTTGGGACATCGGCCACAATGGTGTCGGTCGGCTCGCTCGCCGAGCAACGCGCCGAAGTTGCGAAAGTGGCGACCAAACTCTTTGGCAAACCATTCACGTCCGAACAGATCGTCAATGAATCGCTGGATCGCTCATTCAGTTTCAACGGCGTTCTCCCTTCGGCGGATGAGTTGGCCAAGGCCATTGCGGCGGGCATCAACCCCGATTCTAACCCCGGCCTCAATGAGGATGATGACATTACAAAACTCAAGATGCATCCGGTCGCCGTTTGGCTCGAAAACAAGGTCGCGTTGGAATTGCGCGAAGGCACACTGGTTCGCGGCAAGCCGCGTCGCATTACCCAAATAGTGTCTGAACTGGCTCAAGATTCAGGTCAGCCGCCCGACACTTGCCGTGACTTTTTAGAGAAACTCCTGCAATGGATCAGCGTCATCAATCTGCGGTTGCAGCAGACCGGGCAGCGTACGCTCCTGCCCTTCAAATTGCACCAGTTCATTTCGCAAACCGGATCGGTCTATACCACGCTCGACCAGGACCAGAATCGCTTCGCCACGCTCGAGCCTGGCGTTTACAAACAGGATGAAGCGGACAAGAAGCCGATCTTTCCAAACGTTTTCAGCCGCGCCACAGGCCACGCCTTCATTTGCGTCTCGCGCGTCGAAAATCGCCTGGAGCCGCGCGAATTCCGCGAAAGCTCTGAAGACGACACCGCGGCAACGGACGGGTATTTGATTATCGGGGAGGATGTCTGGAACCCGCCGGAAGATTACCAACTGCTGCCGGAATCCTGGTTGCGAATAACGAAAAGTGGGGCGGTTCCCGATACGAAGAAGAAAGCCTTCTTCCCCATCAAGCTCTATTTCGATGAATGGGGGAATTGTTCCGAAACGGAGCCGCTCAAATGGTGGGGCTGGTTTATGAAGGCTCCATTACTCTTCGATCCTACGGGCGGAGTCTTTTACGACACCAAGACGAACGAAGGAACCAAGCTGACCAAGCTGGGCAGCGAAGGCCGCAGCACTTCGACGACGATCACCGCCTTCTCGATCCTGAACCGGTTGGACGACGCTGGCTTCAGGCAGGAAGATCAAAAGCTGTTGAGCTTCACCGACAATCGCCAGGACGCCGCGCTGCAAGCGGGTCACTTCAACGACTTCGTTCAAGTCGTTCGGCTGCGGGCCGGGATTTGCAAGGCGCTCGGTCAAGCTCCGGCAGGCTATTTGACTTACGCCACTTTGGGCGAAGCGGTCTTCAAGGCGTTGGGGTTGTCCTTCCTCGATTTCGCCAACATGGGCGCACAGTGGAAGATTGACGTCCCGACGATAA
>CAZVXJ010000369.1:0-3052 GCA_964631675.1 uncultured Alphaproteobacteria bacterium | reverse complement strand
CGTTAGCGTATAAAGAAAGTACAGGGAGAGACGGTGAAGGGACACTGAGAGATTGCGTTTAGGTTAACTTGGCGAAGGTGGTGCCCGGACAGGTACTTAATAATGCAGTAATAGGCGCAAAAAAGCAAGTACCATGCGAACTGGATCACGGCCTTGCTCATGAAACAGCGGCAATTATCATGTAACGGTATCATGTTGCTTCAAATCGCCAGTCCAAGACTCAAGGCCATCAAAAAACCCGGATCGGGCGATCCGGGTTCGTGAATCTCGCAGATGAGACTGAACTCTATCCTTCTATAGCGTCGGGTACTCTCAGCCGATACCCGATTCCCCTTACGGTAGAGATATAGTCGCCGCACGGTCCGAGCTTTTGCCTCAGCCGGACAATATGCACATCCACCGAGCGAAGCGTCACAACGGTGTTTTCACCACGCGAAGACTCAACAATCTGTTCGCGGGAAAACACCCAGCCCGGACGACGCAGCAGTGTGACCAGTATCCGAAACTCTGTGATGGTTAACTCAATTTTGTGGCCATGTACGCGGCATTCGTGTTCACCGGGCATGACAACAATCCCGCCAATCGTAATTCCGGGTCCAACGTCGAGCGGATTTCGCCGCTTTTGCAAGACGGCTTTTATTCTCGCAAGCAGTACTCGCGTGCTGAAAGGTTTAGTCACGTAGTCATCTGCGCCAAGTTCCAAACCCGTTACGACATCTGCCTCTTCAGTCTTCGCCGTAACCATGATGACCAGCGTTTGCGAGGTGGAATCTGTGGCGCGAATCTGTTTACACACCTCGAGTCCGTCCATTCCCGGCAGCATCAAGTCGAGCAGCACTAAATCAGGACGCTGCTGTTGAACAACTCGCAATGCGTCTTCTCCGTTTTCCGCGCGCAAGACACGATAACCTTCTCGCGTAAGGTTGAAGGCGACGACGTCAAGAATATCGGGTTCATCATCTACGACAAGAACGGTGGCCTTGCTCATGATCTCACCGCGAATCGGATTTGGTAATGTAATGTTTGCCGAAGTCTGGGATTGCATTGCTTCCTGATGTTAGCTGTCGAATGCTACTACCTTATATCTTCCATTCATTTCCGCGACCACATTCATGAATTTACTGATGGTCTGCACATTTCCAGATTCATCTTCGACATCCATTCCCAGCCCTCGAATGATCCGGATGCGCTCAAACTCGCGAGTTTCATGTACAACATAGACCTTCTTGAGCTTCAATTGCCGGCCGCCCCAGTCATACAGTGCGCGGTCAATGGATTTACTTGCGTCCCGCTGGACCATGCCCCACGCCTTTTCAGCGGGAAATCCGGTGAGTTCACGCGAGTCGAGATTCAGCCAGATGGAATTGAAGTACTCCTGCTCGTTCACTTGCAGCTTTTCCAGCGCACTGCGGCTGCTGTCTGCCAATGCATCGAGTACGGCCCGCGCAAGCGCTTCGGGAGAACCGTAGGTGTTCGAGAGCGGAGTATCAGCGGAAGCAATTTGAAACTCCGGCTCGCGAGCACACGAGGTCAGACAAACAGACAAAGCCACCGCGCAGAGCAGAACCAAAACTCCGATTTGCTTAGTCATCCTGTATCGAATCCGAAACCCAATCATCTCAATATTTTCTCGCTTGCACCGTCGGGCCGCCGAACAACTCGGCGACCCGACGATACAGTTTCAGATGAATAAAGCAGATTTAGTTGACGACGTAATGCGTCCAGCCGATAGACCAGTCATCGGTCGGGCTGCTGTATGCCCCAACGTAAGGAACTGTGACCAGTCCGACGGGCAACGCAGGTGAAGCATTTGCCGGATTCAACGCGGGCGAACCCAGTTGCGGGCGCAGATCATATCCGACGAGGTTCTGGCCGCCTGAACCATCCGGTAGCGGATTTACAAGCAGCGGATTGCCAACTCGATTAGTGGCGTTTGTGCCAACGTAGCCGCTGTAACCGCGGAAGCCCGAAATGTCCTGTGTCCAACCTACCGGCGCGGCAATGTGAATGGTGTTCACGGCGAGCACGTTATTCTCTGCATCTTCCACGCCGAAGTGACCGTCACCGATACCGGCAGGTGTTGAGGCATCAATCACCTCAGTCGCTGCAGCACCATTATTCCAGAAGATCGAGTAATCGAGGTTGATTGCGCCATTTGGTGCACCGGGTCCAGACGAGGCACGGGTAGCAGTAGATGCATCATCCAGGTCGAATCCTTGTCCGCGTGCATTGGTGACGATGAAGTTGTACAAATGGGCCTTGGTTCCGCGCCGTACCTGAATACCCTCGTTGCCTTCGCCGCCGCCGCCCGCGTTGCCCTTCTTGCCAACGTAAGTAACGTTTGCAATCATCGGCTCGGAGTACGGAGTAGCATTGTGATCCTGCTCAAGGCCGTCTGCCTCAATCCCGTTGTCAGAAAATTCCGCGTAGGTGTGAATTTCTGCGAACTGAACCTTGCCCACCCAACCTTCGGTCCAGTCAATGTGATCGTCACCGCCGTCGGAACACACGATGTGGTCCGCGCCCACTGCACCGCCAAAGAATTCAAACGTGTCGTCTTGCCCGCGTACGACCTGAACGTGGGAGATCGTCGTGCCGCGGCCCACCGCCTGAAGGCACAGACCGTTCAATTCGTTTGTCGCAGTAAAACGGAAGCCAGGGAATTCAAGGCGAGTGTACTTGATCGTTCCGCTGCTCTCATTATTGCCCAGCGTATCTGTGGCGCCGTAAGGACCGGTGTTGCCTTCGCCGACGGCCACAAGGCCACGGTTATCCTGAGCGCGACCCGAGATAATGATCCCGCCCCAATCGCCATCAGCACGTGTACCTTCCGGGCGGCTGCTCGTGAACACCACAGGCTTGTACTTGGATCCGAGAGAATTGATATCCGCATCCTGCTCGATTTCGAGTAATGCCACGCCGAAGCCGGCGGTATCACGAAGTCCTACAATCGTGGTACCTTCCTGAATATTCAACACGGAACCCCCGGGCACACTGACCGGTCCCTGAAGCACATATACGTTAGTATTTACCCAGTTCGTCGTCCCGGCTA
>CAZVXJ010000368.1:0-3058 GCA_964631675.1 uncultured Alphaproteobacteria bacterium | reverse complement strand
GATCCGCAGGCAGGGTCTAACAGGCTCAGGCTGGGTAGCACTTCATGCAAGAGCTGACGGCAGAGAGGAGCGTTCAGGTCCATGATGAGGTCCGGGAGGTTTTGGTAGCGATAAATTTTCCCACCGGGAAGGTGATGAGGCTGGATGATCTCTGGTGTGTTGATGGCATTCAGCACGAGCCGATGGATAGTAGCCTCGCACAGATACTCCGTAATCTCCGGCCTGGTGTAGTATGCGCCGAATGCCTTCTGGTTGATGTACTTTTCAAAGATGTATCCGAGAACGTCGGGATTGATCTCGTTGTCTGCTTCGCCGGGGGCATCATTCAGATTCCAGGAGTACCGCCCAAAGAGAGCGAACAGGTTTTCAAATGCCTTGTCGGGCACATCGAGCTTGGGATTGTCTTCTTCGATCTTATGCGGCAGGAATAGGCCACCGTTGAGATAGCGAATCGAGCCGAGGCGCTGCCTGGCCTCCGCGGATCGTTTCTCCTCGGGCTTGGCAAAGCCTTCAAAGAAGAGGTGCTTTAAGAATGTTCTGAAATACTGGTCGGGGCCAAAAGTTTTCCGGGTCTCAGCTAATTTTACCTCGAGATAGTCAAAATTTCGGTTGTCGAGAAATCCTTTTCATTGCAGAAAATAAATAAACATGAGGCGATTGAGGAGCACAGAGGCATACCACCGGCGATCCCGTTCGTCGGCAACTCCATGGATAAATTCAAGAAACGCCAGGTGTTGTTCTGAAAATTCTCGATAGACTTTCTTGGTAACCTTCTCGACATCGAGAGCCTCCCTGAGCCGGCTAGCAACTTCGACGACGGGGACTCTCCCTGCTTCGTCAAACTCGCTGATGTCGAATACCACTGCGCTGAGTTTGCTGAGGAACAGGTCTCCCGGCTGACCTTGGACATAAAGATGCTCGCGTGGATGTGTTTTTGATCCATCGCGTTTCACCCAGTACCAGAGACTCTGCGTTCGATGACGATCCAGGAAAATCAGCAGATTTTCATGATGCTGCTTGGCGATTTGCTTGTGGACCGCTGCTCGAATTTTGGCGCTGGGAATGGAGCCATCCTGCGCGGTGATTTCCACCACGACCACCCCCGCTAATTCCGCGATGTGCTGAATCTCAAACCTGATACCATCCTGGATCAGGACAGTGTGTTTTTTTGCGGACGGCTGCGACCAACTCAACACCTCAACGAAGAGTGTTTTGAATTCAAACTTCTGAAGGAGCGATCTGGTTCGAGGAATGTCCAGCTTTGCCATGGGAATCACTCTGAAGGTGATACAAGTCCCATGGAACAGATGATCCGTGGTTCCTGGCGCTGCTCTTCTTCGTGGATCAAGCAAAGTCGGCCCTCTTCGCGCAAGGCTATGGCCAATTCTGCGAGCGCTTCATCTGATACGCCGCTTCGAAGTTGGCGATTGAGGGTATCTACTGCCGATTGGCGAAGCGGATAGCGAAGAATTTCATCGATTGCCTTGAGCAATTCCTGCGACTCGAACAACGTCCCCTTCACACTCGCCGCATACCGCTTCAACCGTTCATAGGTGCGGAACCGCGCCCCCGATGGGCGGCCTAGTTGCCCGCCGACATTCTTTTCCTCTTTGACGATGAGTTCGGCGCCTTTATGAACGAGCTCATGATGGTTCAGTTGGCGCGGAAGGGCAGGTGTATGAGGCTCGCAGGCCGCTGCTTGCAGAATCGCAAACTGCGATTCTGTGATGGCATTGCCCTTTGGATCGATCCAAGCCAATGCATCGTTGCCCTCGGCGGTTTTCAAATACACCAGTACGCCGGACGGCTGCTTATCCGTCGGCTCGTGTGCCCGTGTCGCATAGACGACGGCCGGTAGATCGGGAATGGTTTTCTGTAGGGCGGGATCGGCCGTGATAGCATTCTTCCAGATCTGATAGGCGTAGGATGCAAGATCGACCTCGGTATCAGTTTCGTCGTCCAGGATATCCGCTTTTTCGTGATACAGATTAAGGACCGCGTTGTCGTTGCGGTCATCTTCGAAGAAGGCTTCGTCCGTGCCGACCACCTCAGCATTTTCCTGAAGCCGGCGCCGCACTCTTGCTCGGAGTCGAATGATCCGTTCGACGCCTTGTGCCGGTAAGAACGAGTAGCAGAGGATCTTTTCGGCCTTCTGTCCGATTCGGTCCACACGCCCCGCGCGTTGGACCAATCGTATGATCGCCCAGGGAAGGTCGAAGTTCACCACGATGGCTGCGTCTTGGAGATTCTGTCCTTCACTAAGCACATCGGTGGCAATCAGGACGTTCAACTCTTCATCCGGCTTCAGCGTATGGCGCTTTTCATTACTGTCGGGACTGAACCGCCATGCCAAAACCGTTGGGTTTGACGAATCTCCGGTCACTCCCGCCAGCGCTGTGATCCCACGCGCTACGAGTTGACGCTCCAAATATCGCACTGTGTCGGCAAATTGAGTAAAGACCAGAACTTTGTCATTTGGGTGGTTCTTCTTGAGCAGGTTGAGGAGCGCCTGAAGCTTGGCGTCCTTGTTGGAGTCCCACTCTCCGCAGGTGTGCAAGATTTTGAGCAATGCCTCCGCATCAGTCAGGAGATCGTTTTCCAAGGATTTTACAAACAGCCCGGGAGGAAGCCATTTGAAGCGGCGCCTCAAGGGTCCGGCATAGTGCTCGTAAATCTCGGCGCTTCGCTTGATGAATTCTTTCGCATATCGCAATGAGCCTGTGAGTTGGGGCTGTTGGACCTGCTCGTTATCGTCATCTTCAAAAAGCCCCGCCCCGGCTTCGGCAGCATCAGCGTCTTCATCATAGAAGCGCGCATCGAGCATTTCGGCATCTTGCGACCCGATGGGGACCGGCTTTCGATTTTCGATCGCATGGAGGTAGATGTAGTTTCGGAGAATGTGCCGTTCGATGGACTGTACGAAGGCCTGTCCACTACTCTCCAGGCGCTTAAACAGGTTCGTACGGCAGAATCCCATGAGGCGTCTCCCTGCACGCGACAAATCCTGCAGTAGTCGGGCCTCACTCGGAGTAGGCGGTTCATGGGGCGTCGCTGCTAC
>CAZVXJ010000367.1:0-3067 GCA_964631675.1 uncultured Alphaproteobacteria bacterium | reverse complement strand
GATTCTGGCGGATCAATCCAAAAACAAGTCCTTCCGCCGCGCCATCGCCGAAGTTCACAGTGCAGTGTCGGGTGGAGCCTCATTGGCCGACGCGATGTCCAAGCAAAAGCACGCGTTTGATAACCTCTTTTGCCATATGGTTGCGGCGGGTGAAGCATCTGGCGCCCTTGCAATGGTATTCGGCCGACTTGCCGTATACCTTGAGAAGGCAGATGCTCTGGCTCGCAAAGTAAAGGGTGCGATGATCTATCCCGCAGTCATCGCGTGTGTGGCGGCTGGCGCGACGATATTTCTGTTGATCAAGGTCATTCCTGTGTTCGCCAAGATGTTCAAGGACCTGGGCGCCGAGCTCCCCGGTCCAACGAAATTTGTGCTCGCACTGTCCGATGTTATACGTGCGACCTTTTTGCCGGCCGTGGGACTGTCCATTGTTGGATTCTTTGTCTTTCGCAAGTGGCACCGCACTGAGACGGGCAAACGAACGGTGGACAAGATTCTCTTAAAAGTCCCGGTCATCGGAAATGTCATTCGCAAGACTGCTGTGGCGAGATTCTCACGTACGCTTGGCGTGCTCATCTCGTCAGGTGTTCCGATTCTGCACGGTCTGGAGATCACTGCAAAGACATCCGGCAACATGGTCATTCAAGCCGCGATCGATAAAGTCAGAAAAGCGATTTCTGAAGGTAAGAACATGACCGCCCCGATGTCGGAGTCGGGTGTGTTTCCGAGCATGGTGGTACAATTGATTGCGGTCGGTGAGCAAACTGGCCGCTTGGCTGAAATGCTTGGGAAAATCGCAGACTTCTATGATGAAGAAGTAGACGCTGCCGTGTCCGCCATGACTTCATTAATCGAACCCATAGTGATTGTGCTCATGGGAGCGGTCATCGGTGGTTTGCTGGTATCGATGTACCTGCCAATGTTCGACATGATCGGCGCGATAAAGTAATTGATGATGAAGCTGGTCTTTGAGACCGAACAGAATTTTTCGGCGTTCCTGGCAGCACGGCTGATTTTTGTCACCGTGCTGCTGGGGGCCGCCGCGCTGTACCGGCCTGCAGAAACCAGTTGGGGCGCGCTGGCATGGCTGTTCGTAGCCAATGCGGCTCTCAGTGTCGGATGTGCGGAGCTCCATAGACGAGGGAGATTTCAAGGCGCCTCTCGCTGGATCGCACTGACAGGTGCCGTGATTGTCGACACATTGGTGTTGCGGGCGGCGGGAGGATCAGAGATTGATTTCGCTTACCTTTATTTGTTCACCGTCGGCGCCGCAGGATTGCTAGTGGGAATATCCGGCAGCCTTTGGACTGCTGTACTTTCAACGCTTGCGATCGCATGGTTGATGTCAAACGGTCTGAGTAGCTTTGGAACGGTGGAATGGCTGAGGGTAGCCGGCTTTGCGATGGCGCTCACGGTGGTCGGCCTGTTTACTTCTTATGTGCACGATCGCCTGCTGCAAAAAGAGCGAACTCACCGCGCGACTCTTGGCGAACTTGAGCAGACCAGATTAGACACTCAGGCGATACTTGATTCCCTTGGAACTGGATTGATCGTGTTGAACCGGCAGGCGGAAGTCATGTATTCAAATCCTGTAGGTCGGACGATTCTGGGACTAACGGAAGAATCCTCGTCCGATGACCTGATGCAGATATTCCGTGGGCACATTCACTCTCAGGAGACACCTTCCAGGTACAGCGAACCTTCTGACCGAATGGAGCTGATCGTCGAGACGAGATCAGGACCGAAACCTGTTGGCTTCGCGATCTCACTCCTAAAGGACCGAAAGGCGGCCCCGCGGGGGCACATTATCATCTTCAGTGACCTGAGCAAGGTGAAAGAAGCCGAACGAAGGGAGCGAGAACGCGATCGATTGGCGGCTGTCGGAATGCTCTCAAGCGACCTGGCGCATGAAATCAGAAACCCGCTTGCAACTGTCCGCGGATGCACAGAAATGATATCGGTCTCGGGGCCAGTGTCGGTGGAGCAAATGAAGTACCTCTCCCTTGCCTTGAGTGAATCAGATCGCTTGAACAAGCTTCTAGCCGATTTTCTCACGTTTGCACAGCTCAAGAATCCGCAACGACGCGCGGGTGACTTGCATGACTTGATTCACACACGAATCGACATGACTCGGGCAACTATTGCTGT
This sequence comes from uncultured Alphaproteobacteria bacterium, assembly GCA_964631675.1. GTDB lineage: Bacteria > Electryoneota > RPQS01 > RPQS01 > RPQS01 > CAZVXJ01. The sequence continues at coordinate 919 of CAZVXJ010000367.1, read as the reverse complement.
AGTGGACAGGCTGCGCGGCGGCTACGAAACAGAGTTTGACGAAGAGCAGATGAGTCTGGCCGTGGATCTCATACTCCTGACCTTGAGCGAATGGGCCGACGGAACTGGAGAGCTGCGTGTGGAGTCGGACAGCAATTCGGCCGGTACCGTTCGCTTTCGTCTGCCAGAACTGCAACTACCAAAGGAGCGGTTGAATGAAGTGTTCAAGCCTTTCAGCAGTGCTCCACGTACTGCACACGGGCTCGCATTGCCGACGGCTGCCAGAGTAGTCCATGCTCACGGAGGTCAATTGAGGGCGGCATCGAGTGCAGAGATGGGAACCTATTTTGAAATGTCATTCTAGAGCACATGGCCAAAGAAAAGATCATCGTCGTTGACGACGAACCGAGTATCTGCGAGTTTCTGACTTTGGTTTTGACCAAAGAAGGCTATCGCGTTACGACGTATATGTCGCCCGTTGAAGCCCTCGCGAGACTCGAGGAAGACACGTATGATCTGCTCATTACGGACTTACGCATGCCCGAGATGCATGGTTTGGACTTGCTGAGGCAGGTTCGAAAACAGTATCCGGATCTTGGGGTGGCAGTCATGACTGCATTTGCGTCATTGGAAACGGCAGTGGAAGCTTTGCGGCTCGGAGCGTCTGACTATATCACCAAGCCATTTCATGTGGATGAAATTCGCGCCGTGGTTGAAAAAGTGATAGACGCTCAGTCGTTAAAGCGCGAGAATCGTAAACTGAAAGCCAAAATTGTTGCGGAAGGGGGAGTGCCGCGGCTAATAGGATCATCAACAGATACGGCCAAGCTGCTGGAGTTGATTCGAAGAATTGCTCCATCAGACTCGACAATTTTGATCACGGGCGAGTCTGGAACCGGTAAGGAAGTGGTCGCTCAGACGATTCATCAGTATTCGGAGC
>CAZVXJ010000366.1:0-3069 GCA_964631675.1 uncultured Alphaproteobacteria bacterium | reverse complement strand
AATTGACGCCCGCCATTCAATTCCATGCAAGACAAGGGGCAACAATGTGTTGTCATAGACCCATAATAGATGCGTCGGACTTGGGACACATATCGAACTGCAGTGCTAGGTTGACGTTACGTCAGAGCACATTATTGAGCGCTGCTTCGTAGCCGAAGATTCCAGGGCCTCCGCCTGTATGTACAAACACAATCGTTTTTTCGCGGTTCGCCCTGCGCGCACTATCAATCGCGCCAGCCATTACTTTACCAGTGTAGACTGGATCGAGAAGCAGCGCTTCACTACGGGCCGCCAGCTTGATTGCCTCCACAGTTGGTGGATTGAGCAGTCCGTATCCTGGCGGAAGAAAATCGTCAACCAAGTGAATATCGGCTGGCATCACGGGAGATTCGGTTCCCAGTAGTTCCGCGATACGGGAACAATGGTCGATGATCCTCGAAATCTGGAGACCTTTGTTTCGTCGAACACACACGCCGGTTACCCGAGCACCGAAACCCAGTGCTCGCAAACCGAATAAGAGACCTGCGTGCGTGTGGCCGCTACCGGAAGCAACAACCACTTCGTCGAACTCAACTCTCATCTCGTCTGCCTGTAGAACTAGCTCTCGTGCAGCGACTACGTAGCCAAGTGCCCCAAGGGGCGCGTGGGATTGTCCCAAATGAATCACATAAGGGTTGCGTCCCTGCTCCCTAAGAATTGTCGCGATTTCTTCAAGCCGTGAATCGGCGCCTGCTTCATCCTCGCCTCTTGGATATGAGTAGATGGTGGCACCTAACATTCGGTCGAGAAGCACATTTCCCGACTCATGATAGGCGTGATCGTCGTTTGAAACGCGTTCTTCCAGCTGGATGTGAATATCCATTCCTAAGCGACGAGCTGCTGCCGCGGCCATTCGTACATAGTTCGACTGAGCTGCCCCGGTGATTAGTATAGTATCGGCAGACTGTCTGCGGGCGGCGCCAAGATAAAACTCCAGTTGACGTGCCTTGTTGCCACCGAATGCGAGCCCCGTGCAGTCATCACGCTTAACAAACATACGAGTACCGCCTACGGCACAGGTGAGATTCGGCATTAGCTCTAAAGGCGTTGGCAATTGTGCGAGGGCCACTCTTGGCAGTTCATCAAGTCGCCTGAGGTCTATGTTCATGCGTTCTCCGGTCACAATAAGTCTTGATTTTCCCCAGTCATTTCGGGCATGTTTTCACTAAACACTAATTGATACACCACCAAATGGCAATGACTCCTGTTAGATGGATATTACGGAGACCGAAAGTCCAAAAGAGCAGGAAGAAAGGAATATCGATCAAGACCGACCCCTAAATTGTTTGGTGCCAAGAGAATTCCTATCTGGCGGAGGAGGTAGGATTCGCAACGCGTGATTTCTCGTAACCTGAATAGGTTCATAGAATTACGCGCAATTCGATGCCAGATCGAATGTTAGTTTCGGTGAGTTTCAGTGCGTTTCGATCAAGTTCGATGGTTTTCGGTAAGCTTCACTGTTAGAAGGATGTTAGAAAGAAAAAAGGCCACCGGCTCTCGCAGATGGCCCCCTAAGGAAAGGAATGAAGAATCCAGGGTTTACGTCACTGACATGCTGCCAGAGGCGTGAAGCTAATGTATAGGTAGTCAATCAATGTGGACAGGTCGGAAATGTCGATCCCGGGCTGGCCGTCGGTATTGGCTTCCGCTGGACAGCAGAGCGGTGTGAACGAAATATACAAGTAGTCTATCAGCGCAGAGAGATCTGAAATGTCAACTCCGTCCGCGAGATCGCAATCAACGTTTCCTGTGAGATTCACACCACAGGCACCGGGCGCAATGTACAATGCAAAGGCGTGCGAGAAATCTTGATCGGTCGATTTCTTGACCCGCCAGTAATACACCGAATCGGTGCCCAAAGGTGATGGTATCGCGAATTCATCGGCGGTGAGCCCGCTGACGTCATACATAGGAGAACGAAAGTCGTAGTATTTATCCAGTTGTAGTTGATAAGTTGCTCCCACGGAAGCCAAACCCAGCCACTTAAGGCGAGGCCTAATCGCGTGGGTAGGAACCCCAAAGGCGGGTGAAATCGCCGACGTTGCGGCAACCGGATAGTAGAACACTAAACTATCGATAGATTCAGGCGCAGCAGCAGAAGTTGTGAGATTGTTGAGCCAGTTGAAATCATTAATTACCCGTATCTGCTGAGAACCGTCAATCTGGATGCCAATTCCCATCGTTGTGCCAGATGGAGAGAGCGGATTCGGTTTTACAATGATCTTATATTCGCCGTACTGGAGGTTATAATCGAACGCTTGAACATCAAGCCGCCCATTGTGATCTATGTCCGATTTCCAATATGCAGAAGCAGCGACCGTCCGGAGATTTTGGCTGATAACCAGATTGCTTGGGCTGGTTACACTCACAATCGCGTTGTCATACCCCGTCGTCACCATCTGATCTGCTAACACCGGCTGAGCCGGCAGTTGATTGATCGCAAGAACAATTGGTGTGCCAGTCTGACCACCGACGACATAATCGGGGTTTCCGTCTCGATTTAGGTCTGCGGCGGTCAACGCCAATGCGGAATTCGTCGCTCCCCCGAGGGAAATTGAAGTGGTGTCATTGAGCGATCCTGCAGCGTTGTTCAAGTATAACTGCAAACGACTGGAATCCACGTTTGACACAGTGACATCAAGGTCACCGTCGCGATCAATATCGGAAGCAGTGAAGTTGACGGCGCGTCCGATAATCGGAATATGAGTTGTAGTTAGAAATCCGCCTGACCCATTGCCAATTAGAATGGCCAAATCACTTGTATCTCCCGGGCCAGTGGTACTGCCACAAAGCGTAATGAGATCTGGTAATCCGTTGTGATCAACATCGACGTCCGATTTTATGACCGCGACGTCGTGTGCATGAAACCCAACCCTGCTGGAACCAACTTTTGTGAAGTTTGCACTTCCGCCATTTACGTAAACAAACGCCGAATCACCACTAATGACCGTCAAATCGTCATCTCCATCATTGTCTACGTCCGCTACATCTACGGCATCAAAAGAGAATGGCAGAGTACTGACCGTCGAA
>CAZVXJ010000365.1:0-3131 GCA_964631675.1 uncultured Alphaproteobacteria bacterium | reverse complement strand
GGTGATAGCATGGTCGGGCGAATCGTAATCCTGTCAGCAGGCCAGATGTAGTTTTCATTTGTCGTAGTATCTGAAGGATTTCCCTCCAAGTCGCGATATACCAGCTTGACATTGTACACGACTTGAGTGGTGAGCCTATCCGATTCGCCGTTGTTGTTGTCTGCTATCAGCGGTGCGCGGCTGCCTATCTCACGCCCATCCAGAAAGAATGTCTGATTACCGGTGCCGAAAAGCGACGACTCAAACAGGAGAATGTGCGGACTCAAAGTGTCCTGTACGACCGATATCTCGCTTTGTTCAAAGATCATCCACACCGCAGAAGCAACTTCAGGTAAATAGTAATAGACCAAGAAAGTCGAGTCCGCCGATTCTGATCCCTGCCTGGGCTCAGAAAACGAGGGAGGAAGAGCAGTGAAATTTGTTCCGACATTTTCGGCATTGTCAAACCTTGGAGAGTTCCCGTTTATATCGGCGTAGGCGATTCTGAAATTGTAGTATTCGCCTTCGGTTAGAGAGTCCACTCCGACAAACCCGTCCACTTCAGCGGAACTGTCAAGATCCATTGCATCCAATACAAAGGTCTTAAACTGACCGGCACTCAAGTCCCGGAAAGAAATAATTCTCGACTGCTCCGGATCACCCGGTCCCACGTGAAGGATGTACATCAACAGCGAATTGCTATCCGCAGGCTCCGGCTGGTGGAAGATAATCTGCATCAATCGACCTACGGTGCCTCCGTCTGTCGGATTTACCCACAGCGGCGGGACGGTATAAGTGTCTTCGAAATGCATGAACCTGACGAGATCCGGCAGAAGCTCACCTTGAACTTCCAGCACTTCACCCACCCGGACAAAGCTGGTGTGGGGTTCGAGAAATACTGTGTTGCCAAGTGAGTCACCCACGATGAGTGCGGCCTCAATCTGAAAGCTCTGAACGAATGGATTCGTAATGTCTATCGTGGGAAAACGGAATTTCGTTGTGCTATCGGCCGTGGTCAAGGATCCCGGAATTATCGGCACTACGACGGATTGAACAGGGATCTCATCCGGTGTATCCATGGCATATGCATGAATGCGAATCTGCTGAAAATCACCTTCGCCGAGCCCGATGTCACGGACCTGCCATTCGGGTGTCCAGCCATGATAGATCGTCACATAGATTGTGTCGCGATTTACTGCAATGGAGTCCAAGCCCTGATCGTCCTCGGTCATTCCAATGCTGATCATAGTTGGATACTGTGCGAGACACGGCAATGCAGAGACGCTCAGCGCAAGCAGAACCGCATAACAGAGCCTATGTAATCTTTTGAAAGTCGTTTTCACGGTAACCGTTCAAACTGCAAGCCATGTGCCTGTAGTAAGAGTTAAAAGCATGCGGGCAGGTGCCACCCAAGATTCGTGTATAGTCTAATTCAGGAGCAGGAGCTTGCCTAACCAGACTGCACGTCCGGTATCCAAGCGGTAGAAAAGCAGTCCAGAGGCAGTGCCGAATTGCTCTCGAGAGATGCGAACCGACCCGCTCTCATCAGCCCGGATTGCGGGCCTCAAAATCTGCTGACCCAACAGATTGTAGAAGCGAATGTCTGTACTTGCTGCCGCTCCAAGTTGAATAGTCAGTGATTCGCCATTATGCAGCGGATTAGGAAAGAGAACAATTCCGGGTGAATATTGATCTGGAGAAACAGGATTCACAACTCCGGTGTATCGATTTCGGGCAAGACCGAGATTCTGTTCAAGCTCTGCCGGAGAACTTCCTGTAAGTAGTGCAAAAGCAACTACTGCTGTGCCTCGGGCCGGAATGGTCAGCGGGCCCACACTTACCAGCTGACTGAAGTCCTTGAGTTCTGTCGGCGAATTCTGAATTCCGCCCTGCAGCAATTCCAGCTTTCGAACGTCGTTCCAGACCGCGGGCGGGTCAATCTGTGTTCGGTTATCGATTACTGAGTAGCTTGAGAACGGCCCGGCGATAGCGGCGATCCCGCCCAATGGATACCCAGCAATCGTGGTCTGCATCCAGGCGATCCCTGTCTGCTCGGAATATGAGGACAAATTTCTCGATGCCGCACCCACGTCCCAGTCCAGAAATAGCCCCGCAAAGGCTGAGTCGTAATCATTCAAAGTGCGATTATAAAGAGAATACTCCAGGATTTGAAACCCGGAGGCCTCATCATCGAGCCACGAGAGAACCGAAGCTGTAACCTTTACGAACAGCGGGTATTCCGCGCGGCGGTCTTCGAATTCGGCACGGGCTTCAATGTCGGCACGTGATGTCGTAACAAAATGCGCCACGGTGTCGGCTTCCCAGTCAGAGCGCGAAAGTGTGGCATCTCCATACGCATTGTCCGAAACCGCGTTCTCGGCTGCCAGCACAAAAGAACCATGGTAGAGCAGGCTGGCAGGTGACGGGGAAACCCGAGTAAGTCCCGTGCCGTGATAGCGATGATTCGGGTAATCACTATAGCCCAGCGAGCCGTTCTCGGCAAACCCGAGTTTCCAATCCGCTGTGGGCACGACCACAAACGTGGAGTCGAGGTAAAGGTCGGTTGTCGCTCGAGCCAGGAGCCTCCCCCCTATCTGGTGAAACGAGATTGAAAGTGGAACTACTCGGAGGCCATGTGATTCAACGGGCAATTCAATAATGAATGGCGTACCATTGTCTGCAAATTCGTTCTCACCTATGTTACCGTATACGGCGGACGGCTGCAGGAGAATGACCGAATCCTCCGTTGTCGAGATCGTAGCCTGAACGTCCTGGACCGACTCCAAGTCATTACTTACACGCACCCGGACATATGCCCGTTCCCCTGCGCGAATTCTGCCATCTCCATTGCCATTATTTTCAGAATATGTTACGGCTACCAGCCTTATCCCCGGGACAGAATCGGTCAAGGCCCGGAATGCGTTGATCCTCCCTAATCCCAGACCTCCAGCCTTCAGAGTGTTCAGTTGATCCACTGGATCGGATGATACCGCCACGTGTGCCGCTAGTTCGTAACCGTCCAACCCCGGGAAGCGCGAGAGCACCAGCGCGCACACACCGGACACAAAAGGCGCCGCCATGCTTGTACCCTGCCACGTGTCATACCCGGGCAGTCCTTCTGCAGTCGGCACTGTGGAGATGATATCGACACC
>CAZVXJ010000364.1:0-3138 GCA_964631675.1 uncultured Alphaproteobacteria bacterium | reverse complement strand
CCACACGGAGGCGGCGGAGAATCTCGGTGCTGATCGCCGCGGTGGCGGATTGCACCTGCTCGTTCTTTTTCCAACCAGGCCCGAAGATGCCGTTCTGAGCGGGAAAGTAACGCTCGTCAAACTCTCCCCAGTGTCTGCCGTTGTAAGATGCGGCCGCCACCCATTGCCGCTTGAACAGGTGAAATGGAAAGGAGGCCGCGGAATAACCCACATTAAATCCTTGGGTCCAATTCACGTCTGTCGGGTTCTCAGCGTTGGGTAGAATGGCTGGCGTTCCATTCCGATCTTCTTTGGTGACTTTGAACTCCCTGCTGGCATTGTTCACACTGAGGAAAAGATGTGGACGGTTGAGAGCTGCCAGGTTGGCCGGATTGCCGCGAAGCTGCGGAACTTTATCCGCAATGGCGACGGATACGCCTCCCATTCTTCGCCCGGCCATATTCCAGTTTTCAGGGGGGAACGAAGAGCCCAAGGTCGAGCCGACTTGGCTGAACAAGGGCGCGGCGGCAGAGAAGAAGAGTACCGTTACAACGGCAAATAGAATGCATTTCATGATCGTGTATCTCAAAAAAATTTTTAACCACACCAATGAAGAAATTGCAAAAGATGTCCTTTCTACGCACTTGAGTTTTCCTGGCGTTTCTGCAAAGTTTTCACATTAAAAAAATTAGTTGACTATCACCTCGAGACTGTTCGATTCGATCTCTCCGATCCAGTATCTTCCATCATTCAAGCTGCGTTGTGCTCTTTCGATTCTGGTCGGACCGGAATATGTCAAATGGCAAACATACTGCCCCCTCGGAATGCTCGGATAACCGCGCAGCGTCACGGTCCGCTGAATGGATTGGCCGCTTTCTATTCGCGAGAACCAAGACGGCTGCCAACTGTCGTGAGGACTTGGCGCCGTCACGGTCTTGTGTTCAGCCCAGATGGACGGTTGGTTCTCGCGCGCGAACATCACGCCATTTGTGTAGTAATGGAAAAGCTCACTGCCCATCCGATCCGGATCAATGACGTAGAGCGCATCGCGATCATTGTTGCGCAGCGTCAAACGGTACTGCACCGTGGAAATGTCGGCACCTTGAAGGACAGTGACAGAATTCAGTTCGAGCCTCAATCCGCCGTGGAACAAGTTGGCGCGCATCAACTCGTCTCGCACCCGCGGATCCGATCGCACGTCTTCACGGGACGCCCGATGCCGCGAGAAGTGCAGAACGTCTTTGGGGAAATACCACACGTCAAGTTCATTCATGTGTGGACCCGGCGGCATCGTAGATAAAGCGCCGCTATGAATGGAGCCAAGATAGCATCTCTCCCCGCCCGCGGTGACCACGAAGGGCTTATTCATAAGCACTGGCTCAAAGTGACCACGCTCGAAGTTCTCGAACAACGTTGTCTTGTCGTTCTTGAGATAGAGACAATGCGTCGAGAAGTCATAGAACGCGAGATCTCCGGCATCGAACCATGGCGTGGCCGTAAGTTCGAGATCTGCGAGAGGGCGGTGAACAACATCAGCCGTGGTCAATGATTCATCTTTGAGGAAATAGACAGCAAAATTGGAACCGTCATTCGGATAAACGGGATTCCTGTCATGTGAGCAGCTCAAACTCAAAACAAGGATTCCGGCGATGAAGAAATATTTTTTCATGATTCAATTTCCTCCGTTATCTCACAAGAGTCACCTTGTGCGTTCTGGTTTCCTTTCCGGCCTGCAATTGGATGAGATAGAAACCGCTCGGTGCGGGTTGGCCCGCATCATTAGCCGCGTCCCACTGAATCCGATGCTCACCCGCAGACTCGTTGGCATTCACGAGTGTTTTGATTTTTTGGTCGAGCGCGTTGTATATCTCCAAGCGCACGAACACCGCCATCGGCAGATCATACCGGATTACGGTTGAAGTATTGAATGGATTCGGAAAGTACGGCCACAATGCAAAATCCAATGGTGTGTTGTCAGGTTGGGTTTGCACCGAAGTCAGATCAAATTTCAATTGCGTGAGGCCGGTGGTGTGCATGAGTAACCTCGCATGATCCAATCTGGGGCTTGGCTACGGAGTGCGACACTATTTCAAACTGCTCGCCTGCGATTCATGCAAAGCTCCAAGGATTATACTACTTCAAACAAGGTTTGGTTTGCTCGAAATTAACAGACAGGTATTCCATGCGGATCAATAAAACCTTGGAGACGACCCAGGGCCGTATGCTCTCGGATTCTTGCCCCTCCGCCTGCGATTTAAATCGCAGGCTTAAAACTTAAGTGGCAGTCGCATTCATGCGACTTGCGCTTTCAGCCCGAGGATTTATCCCCAGGCTATTTTGATTCGATAACAATTGCTGCTTCCTCCAAGCCCGCCGAGGTCGCCTTTAAAGTAATCCGCCCCGCCTTTTCAGTGGATTGCACCACAGCCAGACACAGGCCGTTGAATGCCTTGCGATAATTCGCCTTGAATGGCTCAGCGCTGGTTTGGAGACCATTGTCGACGCCGGTGATCTTTCCTTCACCGGTAATTTCAAAGTTGATCAGATTGTCGGCGCGCGGCACCAACGTTCCTTCTGCATCCAAAACTTTGACGGTAACAAATGAGAGATCGCTGCCGTCAGCAGCAATCACGATGCGGTCAGCTTCCAGAACGATCTTCACCGGAGCGCCGGCGGTTTTGATTTCTCGAGTCAGAATTTCCTTTCCAGCGGTGTGCCCAATGGCTTTCAACGTTCCCGCTGCAAACGGCACACGCCATGCGAAGTGCAGATCCTCCCCAATCTTTTTCTTGGCTCCCAGCGATTGGCCGTTCAGGAATAATTCAACTTCCTCGCAATTGGTGTAAGCCCATACATCGATCTCGTCGCCTTCCTTCCAATTCCAATGTGGGAAAACATGCAAAATGGGTTTGTCCGTCCACTCACTTTGGTACATGTAGTAGGCATCTTTGGGAAATCCCGCCAGATCGACGATGCCGAAATATGAGCTGCGCGAAGGCCACCAGTATGGCGTCGGTTCGCCGAGATAATCAAAGCCGGTCCAGATGTACATGCCGGACATGAAGGCATGCTTCTTCACGACCTTCCAGGTTTCTTCGTGCGTCGAGCCCCAGGGCGCGCTGCAGTTGTCGTACGCTGAACAGGTGTGGTCCGCATTTC
>CAZVXJ010000363.1:0-3140 GCA_964631675.1 uncultured Alphaproteobacteria bacterium | reverse complement strand
CATCGTATGGCGGTATATCATCGACGCCTTCATCTCCATATATCAACTCGGCATTCTCACCTGCTTCATAGACAAAGCTGTCCATCGAAACCGGCGGCAATCCATTGCGCATGGGCTGCGGAGCACGAGGAGTGGCAAGGTCAAATATGGAAGGGGGAACGTCAGGATTTTTCCAGGGTGCGAGCGGATCGAAAACTCGTGGCAAACCGGGAACCGAAATGTTAATCGGACTCATCCCCACTCCGGGAACACTCACAGGCATCGGAACATAGGCTGGAGACTGACCCGGCAGTGTTTGTAGCGGCACTTGTATTGTTGTAATCGCAGCAGGCAAAGGCGGGAGGAGTTGACCCGGATTGGGCAGCGATGGACCAGCGGCGCCTGCCGCAGGAGCAACACCAACCGCAACCAAAAACAACAGGCAAGCTTTGCTCAATTCATTTTTCATATGCCTAATCTCGCTGGCGAATAGTAAGGGCGCAAAACAGTTTGGCAGTCCTAATCTTTCACTTCGCAGTGGCGAAACAGTGACCGTGGTCTAGAATTGACGCGCAGGGCCTGGGCCACAAATCAATCGGCTGCACGAGACAGTGCAAGGAGAACGATTCCGATTCGCTAATCTTAAGAGCTTCTAGTGATACTGGCCTTAATACTGCTTACGAATGAAAGCGGAAATTCGTTATCAACAAGTTGCTTCCTCTTCACCGACTCTCTGTTGCGCCAGAACTAAATTGCATTCTTCAATCTAAGGTTTTGCAAGACACCAGCGGTGTTGCGGAGGTATTTTCATCAACCTTTGTACTAAGGAGCACTCCATGAACTACCCACTAATCGCGGGTCTTGTGTTTGGTACGGCGATCTGTTCTGTCGATTGGTTCATCAAAGACCACGGCGGAAAGTTCTTCGGTTTCCAATCATTCAAATCGTCATACCGGACATCGGTTGCAGCGGTCCTGGGCGTATCAACCGCCCTCGGATTTATCGTAGGCTTATTTTCCGGCGCACCCGAAGCATGGACAATCCTCTTCGGCGCGTGGGGAGGAATTTTAATCACAATGGCAGTCTATGCCATCTTGCTTCGCCTGGCATTCCTGCGCGACTTCATCGATGCGGTCTGGGACAGGGCGCTGGAGAATAGAATTCTAGCGACAGTGCTGCTCACTGGAGTCGGTGCGGTCGTTGGCTCTATTGCCAGTTTATTCTGGGCTTGGGTTCTCATGCCCGCTCCTGAGACCGCGCCACTGGCCATGGCACCGGATGCCTTCTACCGGCTTAGCGCCATCATCGGAGCGCTCGCAGGTGCATTCACCGGCTTCGTGATTTACATTCTCGTTCTCGAGTCACGTTTTCGCCGAGCGATGATTGCCAAAACACAGAGCGTCGCAGCAAGGCAAAGTTGATAGCTAGCCATTCTTTCAACGAGGAACTGCAGCCCAAGGGTTGCAGTTCCTCTTCACAGACACGCAGGAGAGACCAATGTTCAAATGGCTAAATCCCGAAGCGCGCCAGACTGAAGCGCCACCACCACCACCGCCAGAATTCGTTGACAAGCAAATCAAGGGAAAGGTACTTCGAAAGGCTCGCTCAAATCACGGCAGATATGGTCCATGTTTCCATTTCTTGATCGAAGATGAAATCAGCGGCAAGCGTGTCACATTCACGCTCAGAGACTGCGCCGAGGCGGCCCTGGTCAGGGAAGACGAGATTCTTGATATAAATTATGTCTTTCGCACGAAATACCAGGACATCACTGTCAACTCGGTTGAGTTGATTACAGAATAGACTTTGGGAGTCTGCTTATGCAATCAAACACTCTCAGCTATCTGATACTCGCAGCAGTGGCAGCCATTTCAGCGGTGATAGCGCTGCGGGCAATCAAGCACGGTAAAACAGGCCCACAATTCGGACTGAAATGGACACATGCCGATAATGATGAGCGAGATTCATAGTTAATCCGAAATTCCAAAGAGGATGCCCGGCTCACAGGCATCCTCTTTCGATAATCTTTTTTTTCTATGGAAGCCTTCGATCCTGTCAAGTCCTGTTTTTTGCCCATTTTTCGTCCTTTTTTGTACTTTAAGGCAGCACAAAGTAGCACCATATTTGGTGACTTCGTGCCCTGGATGGCACTGCTCTGCCGTTAACCGAGATACGTGCGTCCTACAATGTGGACAGCACACCTTTTCGATACGCGCTCTTGTTCAGGCGCCTCGGTGACTTATTTCGTGCTAGATTGCGCAATTTTTGGCGCGACCGCGAAGACCGAAGCCTTGGTCAAAAAGAAGCACGCGCTAATCCAGCGTCCAGTTTGTCCTCCGTATATGCTGTTTTGTCGTGTAAAACTCTGAAACCGATTGTTGCTAGCTTCCTAGCGATGGCAACGATTGCGACGTTCTGTCCTCGCCGTCGGCAAATTGAAGAAAATCGCGCTCGCAGTTTAGAACTCTTTTTTATTGCTGACCAGGCGGCTTGCACAAGCATCCAGCGCATGAATTTGGGTCCGGTCTTTGTAATGCGGCCACAGCGAGTGTGTCCGCCGCTTGAGTAAACGCGCGGGACCAAGCCGACATATGCAGCTGCTTGATCCGCCGTTCGAAACCGGGTGATATCGCTCATCTCGGCAAGAAAGGCCATGGACATCAGAATGTCAAACCCGGGAATTGTTTTCAACAAAGCTACGTCCGGTTCGTGTCGGGCGAGCCGGCGGATTTCCAATTCTTGTTGATGGGCTTGGGCCTCAGCAAAATCAACCACAGACAATTCTTGTCGAACGATGTCGCAGCGATGATTCATGAGTTCGACCTCTGCAAGTTCCTTGCGGCCCTTGTTGCTGAATGGATATCGAACGTGCTTGTTTTCTTTAGCCAACATCGCGTGGATACGCAATTTGCTTCTGGTGGCGGTACGGACCAAGCTGGAGCGGTGACGCAATAGATCTCGGTATTTCCGCTCCCGTGCCGATGGTATGTAAGTCTTGGGCAGAAATTCCTTCGCGAGTAGTTCCATCAGGATTCGGCTATCGATCTTGTCTGTTTTGCAGCGAGAATACGCGATCATCTTGATCAGTCGCGGGTCGCCGACATGCAACTTGTGACCTAGTTGGTCAAACGTGTCAATGAGCCATTCGTAGCCACGGCAGC